>JBFLXB010000029.1 GCA_040757335.1 Nitrospirota bacterium
ACGATGCGGCCCGCCTGGCCGATGATCCGGTGCACAAACTCCTGCTCGATCGCGATCCGGTCGCCGGGGACGCGTTGGCCTCGCAGCCCACGCTCTCGCGCTTTGAGAACGCGGTCGGGCCGAAAGACCTGCTGCGGCTGGGGAGGGACCTGGCCGAGACGGTGATCGCGCATCACGCGGCGCGGCGGAAGGGCCGGGCCTGGCAGATCACCATCGATCTGGACCCCACCGACGATCCCACGCACGGCGCCCAGCAACTCGCGCTGTTCAACGGGCACTATGGGACGTGGTGTTACCTGACGCTGCTGGGGTTTCTGCGCTTTGACGACGAACCCGAGCAGCACCTGTTCGCGGCCCTGCTGCGGCCCGGCACGGCCTCCCGCCAGGGCGTCAGCGGCCTGCTGGTGCGCGTGATCGCGCGGCTGCGGAGCGCGTTCCCGAAGGCGCGGCTGCTGGTGCGGCTCGATGGCGGCCTGGGGATCCCGGAGTTGCTGGATCGGCTGGAAGCCGTCGGGGTGGACTATGTCATCGGGCTGCCGACGAACGCCGTGCTGCGGCGGCGGGCGGAGAAGGCCCTGCGCAAAGCCCGTCGGCGGGCCCGCGAGACCGGCCAAACCGCCACCGCCTATACCGAGTGCGGGTACGCGGCCAAGACCTGGTCCCGGCGGCGCCGGGTGGTGATCAAGGCGGAGGTCGTCGCCCATCCCGGCCGGGCGCTCAAGGATAACCCCCGTTTCGTCGTCACTAATCGTCCCGAGCGGGCCCAGGCGGTCTACGAGCAGCTCTATTGCTATCGGGGCGAGATCGAGAACCGGATCAAGGAACTGCTGCACGGGCTGGAGGTGGATCGCACCAGTTGCTCGCGCTTCTGGGCCAACCAGTTCCGGGTGCTGCTGACCGCCGCGGCCTACGTGCTGCTGCAAGAGTTGCGGCGGCACGCGGCGCACACGGTCTGCGCCCGCGCGCAGGTCACGACGCTGCGCGAGCGGCTGCTCAAGCTGGGGGCGCGGGTGGTGGTCTCGGTGCGCCGCATCGTGCTGCACCTGCCCGCGTCGGCGCCCTTTCGCGAGGCGTGGCGGCAGGTGGCCTTGGCCGTCGGAGCGCGAGCGGGGTAGGCTGCACAGCTGCCGACCAGGGGGGGAACCGACACCGGGGGCGTGGTGCGTCTTTGGCAGGCCGGAACCCGGCGCCCGCGAGGCGGCAGCCGCTGTCTGAGGCCGTGGGAGACCCGAAAGGCCTGAGGCGCGTGCCTCGGCGGCGTCATCACGATGGGGAATATCCCGATATGAGCTTTATCCATGCGCTTCGGTAGAGTCGAGAATGGGCGCGGTAGCCGCAGGTCCGGGGAGTTGCTGTTTCCGCCCGCTTTCGCGTGTTGGCGGTGCCTCAATCCGTCCATGACCCCGTTTCCCATCCCCGCTCATCGAACCGGACGTGCGGATTTCCCGCATCCGGCTCTCCGACTGGTTTCACGAAAAGGCTCACGGACGAGCCCCCACATGCACCGTGCGAAGCCGCAGGACCCCCAAAGCACCGAAGATCATGTCGTCGTCGAAACGGCGGGTGCCTCGCGTGGGCACCTTGTGGCGACGCCGAAGGAAGTGCCGGACGCGTTCGTAGACGTGATTGTCCACCGCCCGATACGCGAAGAGACGTGTCCCATAGCTGAAGTAGTTGGACCAGCCTCTGAGCAGCCGGTTGAGCTCCTTGCCCACCGTGGGCCAGGGGCTCTGGTTGCTGGGTCGCAGGATGGTCCGGACCTTCCCCTTCAGTTGCTGGACCGACTTCTTCGACGGTTTCGCGGCCAGATACCAGTGACCATCCTTGCGGTACCGCTCCGGCCCGAAGGTGTACCCGAGAAAGTCGAAGTGTTCCTCGCGCGCGTTTCGGATGCACGTCTTGGTGTCGTTGAGGGTCAGACCGATCGCCGCCAGCACGCATCGCGTCCACGCCAGAGCGGGTTCCGCCTTCCCCCGACTGAGGATGACGAAGTCGTCCGCGTAGGCCACGAGCCGGGCGGCGAACTCCCGGTCCTTGCCTCGCTCCTGAAAGACCCGGAGGAATCGGTTCAGATAGATGTTCGCGAGCAGCGGGCTGATGACGCCGCCTTGCGGCGTTCCCCTCCGGCTGCCCTTCCCACCTGTCATGCGCCGATGGCCTCGTTCGTCCGTTTCCTCCACGGGCGTCTGGAGCCACGCCTTGATCAACCGCAGCATCTTCCCGTCCGACACGCGTCGGGCGATGGACGGCATCAGTTGATCATGGGGAATGGTGTCGAGGTACTGGCTCAGGTCTGCGTCCACCACCTCCGTGTATCCGTCGCACAACGCTCGGTGCACTCGCTCCACGGCGCCCCCCGCGCTGCGGCCCTCTCGGTAGCCAAACGCGCTGTCGCTCAAGTCCGCCTCGAAGATCGGTTCCAACACCAGCTTGGCGGCGGTCTGCGCCACGCGATCCCGAATCGTCGGGATCCCGAGCGGCCGCTGCCCGCCTCCCGGCTTCGGGATCAGCACCCGTCGCACCGGACTGGGCTGGTACGTCTCCGTTCGCAGTGCCTCCCTCAGACTCGCGAGCCACTCCTCGAGCCCCGCCGCCTCGATGTCGCCGAACGTCATCCCGTCCACGCCCGGCGCGCCCCCGTTGCTGCGGGCCAGCCGATAGGCGTGGTCCAAGATGTCCTCCCGGTACACCTTGTCGTAGAGCAGGTAGAAGCGGAACGCTGGTGCTGCCTTCGCCTTCTCATACAGTCCCTTCCGCAGGTTCCGGATCTTTTCCGGGGTTTTCAGACTCACGTCAATCCCCTCATCCTCTGCCCGCCTCCGGGCCACCCAGAAGTGAGGCCCCCGTCCCTCCACCCTCGTTACGGGCTTCATCGGTACCATGGGCCTCTCCGACTCCCGCCCGGGCCGCCAGCTCTCCCGGCGTCGGCCGTCGCGACCGGCCATCCCAAACGGGTCTCCCACGTTGCCCAGTCGACCTTCACCGCGTGCGGTCCCCATTACCCCGGCGAGCCGGAGCGCAGCGTGTCTCGGTTGCTCTGCACTCCGCAGCGGCCTTCTCCGTTATTCAGGCGGATCGGCACTCGCATCGTCACTTTCGAGGCCTGCTCAGGGTTCACTCGCGTTACGGCCCGCGGCTTCGCTCACCCACCCGCGGTGGGCTTCACCCAGGGCTTCACGTGCGACGTGCCTGGGTCGCTTCCGGGGTGCACCGAGAACTCCCCAGATGAGACTTTCACTCATGCGTCGACTGGACCTTCTTCGTGGCGCACTGAATAATGCGGGCTAACAGGTTGCTCAAAAAGTTCCAGCCGCAAGGCCGCAGCGAGGAGGGAACCGGAAAGCGCTTCGCGCCGCTTTGTGGCGCTGTCAATGCCACGTTCCGCTCGCTTGGCGAAGCAGCGTACTGGGTCGTACGTGAGGATTCCCGACGAGCGAGAACGCAGCGGATGGACTTTTTCAGCAACCTGCGGTTCGTTTGCTTGACAGGCTTTCCGCACCGCCCGTAAAATCGGTCCTCTTACGCGACAGGTAGACATGGCTCAGACTGCACCGGAATTGACCGTCCTCGGGGGCGGGTTGGCGGGCTGCGAGGCCGCGTGGCAGGCGGCCGAGCGCGGCGTGACCGTCGCGCTCTACGAGATGCGGCCGATGCGGCCGACCGCCGCGCACAAGACCGACCAGCTCGCGGAACTGGTCTGTTCCAACTCGCTGGGGTCGGCGGAGATTACCAACGCAGCGGGCATCTTGAAGGAAGAGATGCGGCGGATGGGCTCGCTGGTGGTCCGCGTGGCGGACACCTGCCGCGTGCCGGCCGGCGCGGCCCTGGCCGTGGATCGCACCGAATTCGCGGCGCGGATCACCAAAGAGATCAGCACGCACCCCAACATCACGGTGCTCCGCGAAGAGATATCGGAGATCCCCGCGAGCGGCCCGGTGATCGTGGCCACCGGTCCGCTGACCTCCGACGCGCTGGCCGAGTCGCTCAAGAAGCTGACGCGTGCGGAACGCCTGTATTTCTTCGACGCGATCTCGCCGATCGTGGACGGCGAGACGGTCGATCGCTCGATCGCGTTTCCGGCATCGCGGTACAACAAGGGCGGGGACGATTACCTCAATTGCCCCATGACCGAAGACGAATACAGCGCCTTCTACGCCGCGCTGCTCGCCGCGGAGAAGGTCCCCACTCGCGAGTTCGAAAAGACGCCGTACTTCGAGGGCTGCATGCCCATCGAGGTGCAGGCGGAGCGCGGACGCCAAACCCTCCTGTTCGGTCCCATGAAACCGGTCGGGTTGGTCGATCCGCGCACGGGCCAACGCCCGTTCGCCGTGGTCCAGTTGCGGCCGGAAGACATGCACGGCCAAGCCTACAACCTGGTCGGGTTCCAGACCAAACTCAAGTGGCCGGAGCAAAAACGGGTGTTCCGTATGATTCCGGGGCTCGCGCAAGCGGAGTTCTTGCGCTTCGGCAGCCTGCACCGCAATACCTTCATCAATGCGCCGTTGTTGCTCCGCGAAACGTTGCAGCTTCGGTACGACCCGCGGATCTTCTTCGCGGGCCAGATCGTTGGAGTGGAGGGTTACACCGAATCCGCGGGCATGGGCCTGCTGGCGGGGATCAACGCGGCGCACGTGATTCAACACAAACCCCTGTTGATCCCGCCACCGACCACGACGTTGGGCACGCTGATCACCTACCTCACCACCAGCGACCCGCGGCACTTTCAGCCCATGAACGTCAACTTGGGGCTGTTTCCCCCGCTGCCCACCCGCATCGTGCAGCGGGACGTGCGCAGGCAGAAAATCGTTGACCGCGCGTTGACCGACCTCGACCGGTGGAAGACCCAATCACTCGCGTCTTAACGATCCTCGAAACCGAGCGCGCGGCCTCGGCCGAGACCCTTCGGGCCTACCGGTCCGATCTGCGGCAGTACTCGGCCTTTCTCCGCGACCCGGATCAGGCAATGGACCTGTCGAGCCCGTTGGGCCAAGGCCCCCTCGCAGATCCCGTACGTTTGCTGGCGGCCACTCGCGTGGACATTCGCGCGTATCTCGCGTGTCTCAAGCGGCGCGGGGTGAAGAAATCGTCCGTCATGCGCAAGCTCGCCGCGATCCGCACGCTGTACCGCTATTTGTGGCGCGACGGCACCATTCCCGCCAGTCCCGCCGCCGGAGTAGCCACCCCCAAGCAAGAGAAGCCGCTGCCGCGGGCGCTCTCGGTTGATGCGGCCAAGGCGGTGGTTGAAGCCCCTCGCGGCACCGCGACGCGGGCGTTGCGCGATCGAGCGGTCCTCGAGACCTTCTACTCCACCGGCGCGCGATTGTCCGAATTGGCGGGCCTGAACGCGGGCGACCTCGACCCGGAAGCCGGCGTGGTTCGGCTGTTTGGAAAGGGGAGGAAAGAACGGATCGTCCCGATCGGCTCCAAGGCGTTGGCCGCGATTCAAGCCTTCCGGGAAGCGATCGGGGTCCGGCACACCGGCGCTCTGTTCGTAGGAGAATCCGGGCGGCGGTTGTCGAGTCGCACCATCGCGCGGATCGTCACCGCAGCGGGTCGAAGGGCCGGCGAACCGGACACGAGCCCCCACTCGCTGCGGCACAGCTTTGCCACGCACCTGCTGGAGGGCGGGGCCGATCTGCGCGCCATCCAGGAAATGCTCGGCCACGCCTCGCTCGCCACCACGCAACGGTATACGCACCTGACGGTCGATCACCTGATGAAGGTGTACGACGACGCCCACCCCCGCGCGCGGCGCAAAGCGTCATGACTCTGCCTATTCGATCAACCACCGTGCTGTGCGTACGCCTCGAACGCGAGGTGGCCATGGCAAGCGACGGTCAGGTCACGATGGGAACCACGGTGATGAAGTCCAACGCGCGGAAGATCCGGCGAATGGCCAACGACCGCGTGCTCGCGGGTTTTGCCGGCTCGACCGCCGACGCGTTGGCATTGTTCGACAAGTTCGAAGCCAAGCTCTCCGAGTACCACGGCAACCTGAGTCGCGCGGCCGTGGAGCTGGCCAAAGACTGGCGCACCGATCGCGTGCTGCGGCGGCTCGAAGCGTTGCTCGCGGTGGCGGACCTGACCAGCTCGCTGCTGATCTCCGGCACCGGAGACGTGGTGGAACCGGAGGACGGCATCCTGGCGATCGGGTCCGGGGGACCGTACGCGCTGGCCGCGGCACGCGCGCTCATGGGCCAGCCCGGCCTGACCGCGGAGGCGATCGTGACCCGCGCCATGACGATCGCCGCGGGCATCGACATTTACACGAAC
Organism: Nitrospirota bacterium; assembly: GCA_040757335.1. NCBI lineage: Bacteria > Pseudomonadati > Nitrospirota > Nitrospirota bacterium. The sequence goes on from JBFLXB010000029.1 coordinate 6,274, forward strand.
GAGTCGATCGTCGTCGAAACGCTGAAGGGGTAGCGCCTGTCCATGAATGGTCCTACGAACCCCGAAGGCACCGAATCAATCCCAGTCTTGGACGACATGACGCCTCGGCAGATCGTCGAGGCCCTGGATCGCTACGTGGTGGGCCAGAAATCCGCCAAACGTATGGTGGCGATCGCGCTGCGCAACCGGTGGCGCCGGCGCCGCCTCGCGCCCGATCTGCGCGACGAGGTGCTGCCGAAGAACATCATCATGATGGGGCCGACCGGCGTGGGAAAGACCGAAATCTCCCGTCGATTGGCGAAACTCGCGCGCGCGCCGTTCCTGAAAGTGGAGGCCTCTAAGTTTACCGAAGTGGGATACGTGGGGCGGGACGTGGAGTCCATGGTGCGCGACCTGCTGGAGCTCGCCATCACCATGGTCAAAAGCGAGTCCACCGAACGCGTCAAAGACAAAGCCGCCAAACAGGCGGATGAACGCCTACTCGACCTGCTGCTCCCTCCGCCCGCGCTGCGCACCCCGAGCGGGGTGTATGACCCGACGCGCGAGACCGCGCCGCCTGGTTACTCGGATTCGTACGATCAGACCCGCGAGAAACTTCGGCAACAACTGCGCGACGGGAAGCTGGAAGAACGCACCGTGGAAGTGGAGGTCAAAGAGAAGGGGCCCGCCCTGCCCGTGGGCGTGATCTCCAACGTCGGGATGGAGGAGATGGAGAGCAGCCTGCGCGACATGTTGGGCAACCTCTTCCCCGGGAAGAAAAAGCCGCGGAAGATGACCGTGGCCGAGGCGCGCCAAGTCTTGGAGCAGGAAGAAGCCGCCAAGCTGATCGACATGGACGAGGTGGCGCGCGAGGCGATTCGCCGCGCGGAACAGGACGGCATCATCTTTCTCGACGAAATCGACAAGGTCGCGCGACGCGAGCACGGGATAGGCCCGGATGTCTCGAGGGAAGGCGTGCAGCGCGACCTGCTGCCCATCGTGGAGGGGTCCACGGTCACCACCAAACACGGGCCGGTCAAGACCGACCACATCCTGTTCATCGCAGCCGGGGCGTTCCACATCAGCAAACCGTCGGACTTGATTCCCGAGTTGCAGGGGCGGTTTCCCTTGCGAGTCGAACTCGACCCGCTCACCCAAGAAGACTTTGTCCGCATACTAACCGAGCCGCGGAACGCGCTGATCAGGCAATACGTGGCTTTACTCGCCACCGAAAACGTGGACCTCTCGTTCACGCCCGACGCCATCGAGGAAATCGCCTCGATCGCGGTGCTGGCCAACGACCGGATGGAGAACATCGGCGCGCGGCGGCTCTTCACGGTGATGGAGCGGCTCCTGGACACGGTGTCGTTCGACGCGCCCGAACTGACCGACAAGAAGCTCGTGATCGACGCCGCATACGTCAAGAAATCGTTGGCCGACGTCGTGAAAGACGTGGATTTGAGCCGGTATATTCTGTGAAGTGAAAGGCGGTGCGCCGGTTCGCCGGTCGGCCGGTGTGCCGGTTCAAGACCAGGGGAAGAACAAGGCAAGGGAAAACCGGCGCACCGGCTAACCGGTCAACCGGCTAACCAAACCCCATGAAGCGACTGATTGAAAAAGCCAATACGCTGGTCGAAGCGCTGCCCTACTTGCGGGCATTCGCGGGCAAGACCGTGGTGATCAAGTACGGCGGCAACGCGCAGGTGGACGAGGCGCTCAAAGACGGGTTTGCCGAAGACGTGGTGCTGATGAAGTACATCGGCGTCGATCCGATCGTCGTGCACGGCGGCGGGCCGCAGATTTCCGACATGATGAAACGCCTGGGCAAAGAGCCCAAGTTTGTGGACGGCGTGCGCGTGACCGACCGCGAAACCATGGACATCGTGGAGATGGTCCTGGGCGGCGTGATCAACAAAGAGATCGTCGAATTGATCTCCCGCCACGGCGGCCGGGCCGTGGGTCTATCCGGCAAGGACGGCCGGTTGATCACCGCCAAACCCCTCAAACCCGCGGGCGCCAAGCGCGTGGATCTGGGCCAGGTGGGCGACGTCGACTCCATCGATCCGCAACTCCTCAGCGACCTGACGTCGAACCGCTACATCCCGGTCATCGCGCCCATCGGCGTGGACCGCGACGGACGGACGTACAACATCAACGCGGACCTGGTGGCCGGCGCCGTCGCGCGCGCCCTCAAGGCCGAGAAGCTCTTGGTTCTGACTGACGTCACCGGCATAAAAGACGCCAAAGGAGGGCTCATCCCCACCCTCTCGCGTAAAGAGATCCAACGCTTGATCAAGGCCGGCACCATCACCTCGGGCATGCTGCCCAAGGTCCAAGCCTGCCTCACCGCGGTGGAAGGCGGCGTGGCCAAAGCCCACATCATTGACGGCCGCGTTCCCCATGCCTTATTGTTGGAAATCTTCACCAAGGAGGGCATCGGCACAGAAATTATTGCTTGATGCTTTGGTTTCTTCGTTGTCTCAAACCTCGATGGCCGCCTGGCCGTCGAGGAAGGGTCAGATGCAAGGCGGAGCAAGCCGTCGCGCCCGGAGCGTACCGGGTTGTACGTGAGGCGAGTGGCGCCACGAAGAAGTGGCGCCAAGCTACGAGCGCCGCCGAGACGGTGAGGCGGCCGTGGCACCTTGAGAAGCGGCAACGCCGCAGATGGCCCTGCATCGACGGATCAGGCAGGAGCCGAAGTGGTGGAATGGCAGACACGGCGGACTCAAAATCCGCTGCGGGCAACCGCGTGGGGGTTCAACTCCCCCCTTCGGCACCACCTGTTTTTCCGGTAGTAGTACTCTGACCCCAATTCTTGACCCGGTAATAGTACTCTGACCCCAATTCTTGACCTTTCGCCGCATCCGTCACCGAGATCCCCAGCGGCACGATCACCATCTCATTTCATTCAGGACCTCACCGGGGTGTGGCGGGTTGTGCATTGGACCGACACGCTCAATCAATGGCTTCGACATTGTGATTTCGGGAGTCGGCTACTCGACCGACAACCACCGGTTGCGCTCCAATCGGAACACCGGCGGCGGAACCTTCTTCGTTTTGGTCTTGAGCTTGCGGGCGATCTCCAACAGCGTCTCGCGCGCCTTGTCTCCGTCACCCACCATTGCCAGCGCTCGGACCAGACGATCGGTGGGTGCACCCAAGGCCTTGATCGCGCCGGTCTCCACCCTCGACAAATACTCGGGCGTCACCCCCAGGAGCGCGGCAAATTCTTTGGCGGGGAAACCCACGTGCTTGCGTAGAAAGCGCACCTCCGGGCCGCTCAGGAGCGTCGGCTGCCGGATCAACGTGTCGGCAATGAGCCGATGCAGCTCCGCAATTCGGGGAATGACCGGCGACTCGCCCTTGCACTTAGGGCACCACCGCACCACGATCCCCACCAAGTAGACGTTCTCCAACCCGCTCAACACGTAGTGGTAGGGAGCGTCGTCCGTTGTCTTCCGCTCGACCATCTCCACGTCACACGTGTAGCATTTCATGATCCACTCCTCCCCGCGTTATCGTCTCCGCACGCTCAGCGAGAACACCGTAACCACGATCAGGTTCCCGTTGATCTCCACCACGCAGGCCGCCCGTCCGCCGTCCACGATCGTGCCATCGATACGGTATCGCCAGCCGCCCCGCTGTGCCTGACTGTGTTCGGTCACCCGCCCGGAGCGCAGGACGTGCCGGACATCATGGATGTCCAGCCCCCACTTCCGCAGTCGCTCTTGCGCGTGGGGCGTGACCTCGACAGTCCCTTTCTCCCACAGCTCGCGAATCCGCCGAAGGACCCATTTCGGGTTGTGAGGGTCCTGAAGCGGCACCACCTCGCCCATCGTCCCTGGACTCGTCTGTGATAAACGGATGAAACCGATTATTAGGATGGCTTGACAATATGTCAAGTTAGAGAGGTAAGTCAAGGGGTGGAGCAATCTGCTCGGGCAACCGCGTGGGGCCCTCCACTCCGGCTGAGCGCCTCTTCCAATTCCCCGAAGTCGGCGCCTTGCAGGACACCGATGCTGCCGCCATCCTACAGGACAGGAGCAGGTTGCGATGCACCGTGGTGTTTCCAGTGCCCCCCGATCCCATCGTTCAGATCACTGGCTGAAATTCTTTCGGGTGCTATGATTTCGCCTGGAGTTGCAGGACGTGGTTACCCAGTTACAAAAATGTCGAGGACCTTGGCCCTATCCCTTGGGTCTGTTGATTGTTGCGGGTGGTCTGATGGCAGGCTGCGCTTCTCTGACCAGCCAGCAGGCTGAGCAGAAGGTTGCTGGTCAAAAGCTCCAAGAGGCGTTGACCAAACAGACGACCGCCAATCAAGAACTGGAAGGCAAGCTCGCGAGACTCCAATTGCTGTTGCTCGAAAAGGAGGCCAAGAACAAAGACCTCGACCAGCGACTCGACGAAGCGATTCTGGAGGTCGTGCGAGCCAAAGCCAAATTGCGAAGCCTGGAAAGCAAGGCGGAAGCCGTCTCGACCCTGGCCGAGGGAGAGATCGCGTTGAAAGCCCTGAAAGCCAATGTTCCCGGAGCGGAGAAAGACGCGGACTTCCTCCAGGCCGAACAACTCCTGAAGGCGAGCGGGCTGGAGCTCAAGAAAGAAAACTACGGGGGGGCCCTCTACCTCGCCGCCCAGGCCAAAGGCATCATCTACGAACGCCAGGAGCGATCGACCGGTCGAGAGAACACGCCGATGATGGCTGGCGAGGTGCCGTTCGCCAGCCCGCTCCCGCTTCGGTTGGTCAGTTCGAGCAAGATCAGGGAAGGTCCCGGCCTGGATTCGAAGGTCCTGTTTACGCTGCCGGAAAAGAGCACGCTGGTCGGTTACTCATACAAGGGCCTTTGGGTTCGCGTGCGAACCCAGGACACCCGTAGCGGCTGGGTTTACTACAACCTGATTGCCGGGCGGTAAGTCGAAGGAATCAGCTCGCGAGGCCAAGGTCGGGCTGTCGATCGGCACCCGCGATCACCACCCGGTTGCGCCCGTTCCGTTTCGCGTGGTACAAGGCGCCGTCGGCTCCGGCAATAATCGCCTCCGGGGTCTTCCCGTGCTCCGGAAAGGTCGCCACGCCGATGCTGACCGTGACGGCCGCCAAGTCCGTCTCCCCACCGAGCCTCGCCGTGCTCGCTCTTTTCCGAATACGCTCTGCGACCTCGACTGCCTCGTCGCTGCTCGCTTCGGGTAACAGCACGATGAACTCGTCGCCGCCGTAGCGCGACGCATAGTCCATACTCCGCAACGATTCCCTCAAGATTGCCCCGATGCCCTTCAACAGGGCATCTCCCGCCTGGTGACCCAACGTGTCGTTGTACTCTTTGAAATGATCGGCATCGATCATCGCGACGGAGAATTGGTGACGGCATCGCGTGGCCCGGGCCACCTCGCTCGCCAGCACGTCCATAAAATGTTTGCGATTGTACAGCCCGGTCAAACTATCGGTAATGGAGACCGTCTGAAGTTCTTGGTTCCTGTCGCTCAGCATCCGGTTGATGGTTGCCAGTTGGTCCTGACTCTGGCGCAAGCGCTCCACCATCTCGTTGAACGCTTCAGTCAAATACCCGACCTCGCCGCGACCGATCACCGGGAGTTTCACCCCCAGATCCCCTTCCGCGACCTTGGCTGCGCCGTCGGCCAGACGGTTGAGGGGGCGGACGATCGTCAGGCCCAACACGTACGCGGCGAGGCCGATGGCCAAGAGAAGGCCCAAGCCGATCGCTGCGGTCAGACTCCGGATTTGAACGGTCTGAGCGTAGACTTCCTCTTTCCCGATCTGAGCCACGACTCCCCAATCCAACTGTGCGAGCGTCCTTAACACCCCGATCACCGGTTTCCCCTGCCCATCAGGGTACTCGAGCAACGCCGAATCCGTTTCAGGCCGGCGGGCGGTGTCGAAGAGTCGGCTGAGGTGTTTGAGGGTAATGCCTTCCGACGAGGTACGGTTCGACTTCGCGATCACAGCCCCGTCGGGTGCGATCAGGTAGGACGCGCCGGTGGCAGCGAGTGTGGACCGGTCGAGGATCTTCTCCACCGTGTGAAAGTTGAGTTTGACGGCCAGGAGGCCCAAGAACCGGCCGTCCTGGGCCCTGATCGGCACCGCGATCAGCATCACCATCTTGCGAAGGGTCGGATCCTGGTAGGCCTGACCCATGATCGGCGTATCGGCTTTGGCGCGCGTCTGCCAGTCGGGCGGAAAGCTCAGGGCGCTGACCTGGCTGGCGCTGGTGGCGATCGTCTGGGTCTTGGTGTTGACCACCACCAACTCTTCGTAATCGCCGAACTTGCTGCGCACCGACTTAAGGTAGTCGTTGAGACGGTGGAGGGCAAGCGTTTTGACGCCCGGAGGAGGCCCCGCACGCGGTAATCGTGTCCAGATTCTCCGAGACTTCATAGGAGCTGGAAAAGACCCGGACTTCGTACAAACGCTCCTTGAGCCATAGATCGAGTTCTCGGACGTTCTGTCCGGTGATGTCCCTCAGTTGATCGGCCACCTTGTCCGTGAGAAACCGATTCGCGTACACGTAGAAGAGCCACCCGATCGTCACCGACGGGATCAAGGTGGCCAGGAGGGAGAAGACCAGGATCTTTCGCCTGACGCTGTCGAGGCGAACGCGATGAAGAGCTTTGGCCAGAATGTGTTCCCAGGAAAGCACGTAGTCCCCGCTGATTTCGGACGGCGCCTGCAATCGGAGCGACCAGGCCTAGTGTAGTGCCCGACAAGGCGGTGTCAACCGGCCCGGTGCTCCGTCCCGCAGCGCCGAGCGCGGGGGCGTCGCGTAACAAAATCCCTGGCCGAATTTCTCGCGGGTGCTATCATAACGCCTGGAGTTTCGAGACATGGTCAACGGATCGCACAACGGTCGCGACACGCGCTGGGGAGAGCGCGTCACGGTACGCACCCCGGTGACAATTCGGTGGGAGGATCGCGATCGGTCCGGGGTGATCCATCATCTGAGCGTCTCGGGGTGTTTTATCGAAACCGCGTTCCCCTATCCCTCCGGGACCACGCTCCGACTGTCCTTCGTGCTCGAGCCCGACGTCTCCAGGATCGAAGTCGACGCCAGGGTGGTGATGCGAAATCTCGGCGGGATCGGCCTTCGGTTCTTGTTCCAGGAAGAAGACACGCCGCTACGACTCAAGCGCTGGGTCGACGCCCACATCCCGTACCGCGGCGTCCTCCGCTGATCCGCACCACCCCTTGACACGGGAAGGCGTCGTCCGTACGCTCGTCCCGTCGTGTTGACCGCATCGACCATGCTGGCCCTCGGAACCGCGGCTCCCGACTTTCGCCTCCGCGACACGACCGGGCGGGTGGTCAATCGGGACGACTTCAAGCACGCCCCGGCCCTACTGGTCGCGTTCATCTGCAACCACTGCCCGTACGTGAAACATATCCGAAGCGGGTGGGCGGCGTTTGCGCGGGAGTATCAGAGCAAAGGGCTCGCCATCGTGGGCATCAACAGCAACGACGCGGCCGAGTACCCTGAGGACGGTCCGAAGAAAATGATCGACGAGGTGACGGCCGCCGGCTACGTCTTCCCGTACCTCTATGACGAAACGCAGGCCGTCGCGCAGGCGTACCACGCGGCCTGCACGCCGGATTTTTTCCTGTTCGATTCAGGCCGGCGGTTGGTGTACCGCGGCCAGTTCGACGACAGCCGACCCGGCAACAACGTGCCGGTCACGGGCAAAGATCTGCGCGACGCCTGCGACGCCGCGCTCGCCGGCCAACCCGTTCCCGCCACGCAGAAACCCAGCATCGGTTGCAATATCAAGTGGAAGCGGGGTAACGAACCCGCATACCTTCGGTAAGCCTGTTCAGGAGGGGCCATCTGCGGCGTTGCCGCTGCGCTTCCGGTGCTCACGTACGCACACAGTACGCTCCGCTCCGGTTCTCGCGGCGCCTTGCATCTGGCCCCTCCTGAACAGGCTTAGGGGGTAAGTCCTCAGCAACCTGGTTCGCGTTTTTAGGGAACGTCTACGTGGGGCAGATAATTTTGCCCTGATCCGGATTGACAATCCCGTCGCGGTAGTCGATCGGCACGTCGATCACGGTCGGCACGCGCTGATCCAGGGCCTCTTTGAGCAGCGGGCCGAAGTCGTCAGCTCGCTCCACCCGGTAGCCTTTGGCCCCGAACGCCTCGGCAAGGAGGACCAGGTCGGGGTTGCCGAAGTCGATGCCGAACGCGGCGCCAAACTGGCGCTCCTGTTTCCAGCGAATCAGGCCGTATCCCTCGTCGCGGAATACGACCACCACGAACGCGACGCCGAGCCGCACCGCGGTTTCGAGTTCCTGCACGTTCATGAGGAACCCGCCGTCGCCGCAGACCGCGACCACCCGCCGATCAGGCTCGATGAGCGCGGCCGAGACCGCCCCGGGCAACGCGATGCCCATCGACGCAAACCCGTTGGAGATCAGCACCGTGTTCGGCTCGTAGGCCGCGAACAACCTGGCCACCAGGAGCTTGTGGGCGCCCACGTCGCTGATCACCACGTCGTTCCGGCCCAGCGCGCGGCGCAGCTCGCGCAGCACCCTGGCGGGTTTCATCGGCATGACCGGCGATTCCGCGTCGCGATCGAGATCGCTGAGGATCGCTTCCCGCAGACGACGGGGGTATCCGCGGTCGTGCGCCTGCGTCACCTCTCCCCGCAGCAGCTCGAGCGCCTCCCGCACGTCGCTGACCACCTCCACCTCCGGTTGGTACATCGCGTCGGTCTCCGCGGGCGTGAAATCGATGTGCACGATCGGCTTGTCGCCGTTGGGGTTCCAATGGTACGGGGCGTATTCGACCTGGTCATACCCCACCGTGACGATGAGGTCCGCCGCGTCGAACCCACAGGACACGAAGTCTCTCGCCTGCAGGCCGATCGAGAGCAACGATAACGGGTGGTCGGCAGGCACCGCGCCTTTGGCCATGAAGGTGTTGGCCACCGGGATCGCGGTCTTCTCGGCAAACGCGACCAGCTCCCCCGAGGCCCCGCCCCGAATCACGCCGTTGCCCGCGAGGATAATGGGGTGGTGGGCCTTGTCGATTAGGTCCGCGGCGGCGCGCAGCGAGGGGCGATCCGGGGACGGCCTCCGGGTGCGACGGCTCGCCAGCGGCGCCCCTTCGGCGCGCTCGCCCGCCAAGTCTTCAGGCAGTTCGATGTGGCAAGCCCCGGGTTTTTCCGCCTGCGCGGTCTTGAAGGCGTGGTGCACCACCTCGGGGATGACCGAGGCCCGTTCCACGCGGGTGTTCCACTTGGTCAACGGCGCGAAGGCTTCGACGATGTTCACGTACTGGTGCGATTCCTTGTGCACTCGCTCCAAACCGGCCTGCCCGGTAATCGCCACCAGCGGCGCGTGGTCCAGGTTGGCGTCGCCGATCCCGGTCGCCAGGTTGGTCGCGCCGGGGCCCAGGGTGGCCAGGCAGACCCCGGCTCGGCCGGTCAGCCGTCCGTACACGTCGGCCATGAACGCCGCCCCCTGCTCGTGCCTGGTGGGGATGAATCTGATCGTGGATCGCGAGAGGGCGTCCAACAGGTCCATGTTCTCTTCGCCGGGAAGCCCGAAGATGTATTCCACGCCCTCGGCCTCCAGACATCGGACAAAGAGCTCCGCCGCGGTCATGACGATGATTCGTCTTCGGTCGTGCGAAAGATGGGGGAGCCGTGGTGGTGCACCAGCAGCCATTGGCCGTTGCGCCGCTCGAACACGTTGGTTGCGAGGATCTGGCTGGTGTGTTCCTCGTCGGCCTGGCGACTGGTGATTTCTTCGATGCAGATCAGCCACCCGATATCACCCTGGACCGTGAGGTGGAGGATGTGCGGGGTGAAGGTCATGGCCGACGTGTTGTTGAAGATGCGCACCCACGCGTCGCGCACGTCGGACCACCCCGACAACGGGCCCCACCCGGGATGGACGCACTGCACGGGCGCGGTGACGAGCCAAACCGCTTCCATTTGTTTGATGTCCAGGCTTTCGAACGCGCGGTAGAAGCGCTCGTTGGCCGCCAACACCGCCTCTTCCACCGCCAGCCAATCGGTCATCGACCTGCCCTCGGCTTACCCGCGCGCGGTTTGGCGATGAGCTTCAAGGTTCCCTGCGTGGCCGTGGCGAACGGCGTGCCCTGATCAGTCAGGGCCTGGCGCGTCTCGTCGTAGTCCCGGTCGTTGCCGTAGGCGAGCAACAGCATTTTGCAGGTGTCACACGTGGCCACGTCCCGGTGCCGCTTAAGATAGCGCTTGGCCGAAGTCTGGCAACAGGGGGAAAGCCCCTTCATTCATTCCCCGATGATCTTCACGAGCACGCGTTTCCGGCGTCGCCCGTCGAACTCGGCGTAGAAGATCTGTTCCCACGTGCCGAAGTCCAGCTTGCCGTCGGTGATCGCCACCACGACCTCTCGGCCCAGCACCTGCCGCTTGATGTGTGCGTCGCCGTTATCTTCGCCGGTCAGGTTGTGGCGGTAGTCGCCTTCCTGCGGGACCAGGCGCTCCAAGAACGCCTCGTAATCCGCCAAGAGCCCGGACTCGTCGTCGTTGATATAGACGCTCGCCGTGATGTGCATCGGGTTGACGAGACACAGACCCTCTCTGATCCCGCTTTTCTTGACCGCGGCCTCGACCTGCGGCGTGATATTGATGAACTGCCGCCGAGTGGGCGTATGAAACCAGAGTTCTTCGCGGTAGCTCTTCATGGGCGTGAGGGTTGGTCTTCTTCGACGCTGCGCGTGTATAATGCCACCTACCCAAGGGGAACGCAATGGCGGGCAACAGCTTTGGACAAGCGTTTCGTCTGACCACCTTCGGCGAAAGCCACGGCGCCGCGTTGGGGGTGATCGTGGACGGCTGCCCGGCGGGCCTGCCGCTGGCCGCGGAGGAGATCCAGCGCGACCTCGACCGCCGCAAGCCCGGCCAGAACCTGCTGACGACGCAACGACAAGAGAGCGACCGGGTCGAAATTCTCAGCGGCGTGTTCGAGGGCCACACCACCGGCACCCCGATCGCCATGATCGTGCGCAACGAAGACGCGCGCCCGCAGGATTACAGCCGGATCAAAGACCTGTTCCGCCCCGGCCACGCCGACTTCACGTATTGGAAAAAGTACGGCCGCAGGGATTACCGCGGCGGGGGCCGCGCGTCCGCGCGCGAGACCATCGGCCGCGTGGCGGCAGGGGCGATCGCGCGCAAGCTGCTGGCCGGCCACGGCGTGTCCATCGTCGGCTACGTCACGCAGGTCGGACCCGTCAAAATCACCAAGAAAGACTTCTCGGCCATTGACCAGAACGCCGTGTTCTGCCCGGACCCCGAAGCCGCCGAGAAAATAACCCAGGTCATCAAGGACGCACAGGCGGCGAAGGATTCGGTCGGCGCAATGGTCGAGATCGTGGCGCGCGGGGTGCCCGCGGGCTTGGGCGAACCCGTGTTCGACAAACTGGACGCCGAGCTGGCCAAGGCCATGATGTCGATCAACGCGGTCAAGGGCGTGGAGATCGGCGACGGCTTCCGAGTGGTTGAACTGCGCGGCAGTCAGAACTGCGATCCCATCACGCCCAGGGGCTTCGCGAGCAACCACGCCGGCGGCATCCTGGGCGGCATCTCCAACGGGGATGAGATCGTCATCCGCATGGCGCTCAAGCCCACGTCTTCGATCGCGATCGAGCAGGACACCGTCGACGTGCGCGGCAACCCCGCCAAGATCGCCACCAAGGGCCGCCACGACCCCTGCGTGGGCATTCGTGCCGTGCCCATCGGAGAAGCCATGATGGCCCTGGTCCTCGCCGATCATTTTCTGCGGGACCGGACGAGTCGGCTGGATAAGCTGTGAGCGACGTACGGCACATCCCGCCTCCTGACGCCGAACGTCGAATCTGGCAGTGGGCGGAGTTGACTAGTCTTTCGCTGGAGCTGATGGAGGCCGCCATACGGCGCGAACACCCCGCTCTGTCCGATGAGGAAATCCGCACTAAGATGGTGGAGCGCTTGCGGGCGTACCGAGCGCTGCGCAAGCCGGCTTAATGACACCGTCGCCAAGAATCCTCCGCGAACGTCTCGTCACAGTCTGCGAATTTTTCGAGCGACAACGAATCAAATATATGCTCGTCGGCGGACTCGCCGTCGGAATCTGGGTCGCGCCGAGGGCTACGTCCGACTTGGATTTCGTGGTCGGCATTGACGAATCCCGGCTCCCGGCCTTGGCCGAAGCCGCAGAACAAGCCGGCTTCGTGATTTTTGATCCTAAACCGGTTCGATTTCAGCGCATGATGCTGTTCCGCATGTTCCTCAAAGAGGAGCGAGATCTACTCTTGATTGACTGTCTACTGGCGGGAGACGACTACACGAAGCAGGCGCTCTCTCGCACCGTCCAGATCGCTATTGCAGGGCACTCGGTGGAGGTTTGTGCTCCCGAAGACCTCCTCCTGCTCAAACTCGTCGCGGCTCGTGGACTGGATTTGGCTGATGCTGAAAACGTGGCCCGTTTTCAGCATCAGCGGATGGATCGGTCTTATTTGGCCACGTGGGCCGAGCGCCTTGCCGTTTCGGAAGCTCTCACCCAACTCATGACGAACGCCGCATCGCCGGACAAGCCAACCTAACAAGGAGACCGCCGATGCAAAAGAACGTCGGAAGCCTGGATCGCTTCTACCGGTTCGGCATCGGCTTTCTCTCCGTCGCCTTGGTCGTGGTCTCGGAATCGATCCTGCTCAAAATCGTCTTCGCGCTCGTGGCCATCTTCGGTATCGTCACCGCGTTCACTGGCTATTGCCCCCTCAACGCAAAGTTCGGAGTCGATACCACGAAACGAAAATCACGCTGAGGCCATCCGCCCGCCTGTAACAGTCCAGTCAGACCATTAGCTTCACACCGCTAAGGCCATGCCGTTTTCTCGCGCGTCTGGCTGATCAAACCTTTTAAAACCACCGGGGTTGTGTGGAAGTGGCGGGCCACTCTTCGAATGGGACCCGGTTCAAACAAACACAGCGGACGGCAATGAATGATTGATGAATAATTGATATTCGTGACAATTCGTGACAGGAACTAAAACGGCAGCTTCAGGCCTTTGATCTTGGGTGCAAGTTGCTCGCTGAGCAGCTTGTTGAGCGCGTCGCTGCGCGAGGCCAGGGCTTGGCCCAGTTCCCCGTAGCCCGCGAGTTGCTTCTTCAGATCCTCCAGCGGCCCGTTTACTTTTTCCGCAATGGCGGCTTTCAGGTCGGCCTCGAGTCGAGCCGCTTGCTCCGAGACCATCTTCCCCACGGCGTTTTTGAGCACGGCGTCCAAATCCGATGTCACCTTGACGTCAGGGTTCCGGGTCGTGCCGGTGACCGTGGCGCCGAGATGGAAGGCTTGGACGTCCGCCAGGGCCGAAGCGATCGCCTCTGCCACGCGCCCCTCGGGTTTGTGCTCGCCGGTTGAGAAGTGCACACCGGAGAGTCGGGAATCGATGGTCGCGTCGAGGGCGCCGCTCGCGATCACGGCTTTCAGATCCAGATCGGCTTTCGCGCCGTCGAGCACCACCGGCCACTTGGGGTTGTCCGAGAGCACGGCGCGCTGGATGCCGTACCCGTCGGCGTTGAGGGTCACGGTATCGCGCGGCTGGTCCGGTCGCACGCGGTTGATTTCGCCGCGCAGGGCCACGGTGCGCAATTGTTGGAGCTTGTCGCCGGCGAACTCAAACGTGGTGGGCGCGCCCAGGATGTCCTGGTCCGGCGTGATCCGAAGGACTTCACCTTTCAGCGTGCCCGCGGGGATTTCAGCTGTGACCCGCGCGGTGCGGATCAAAAAGTCCGGCAGGGGTTGGCGCTCACGAAATTTCACGTCGATGCCTTTGCCGCGCAGCGGTTTGACCTGTTCAGGCCCCCCGGTCTTGCCGGCGCTCGCCAACGCGGGCTGGAGCCGTTCGTACCACGCCGCGCTGGTCTTGGCCCAGTATCCGATGTTCCCGCCGAACAGCGCGGCAGCCACGTTCCCCATTCCGCCGGCGGTCAGGCTGTACTTTTCCCTGAGCCGCTTGAGGTCCGCCTGCGGCGCGGCCGCGACTTCGTCGATGCGGCGCTTGAACGCGGCCAGGTCTTTGGACAAGTCTTCGCGCGCGCCTTTGACCTGATCCAGGTCCGCCATCACGTCCTTGCGCAGCTGGGCGGCTTCCGCCACGTTGCCCAGCAACGCCTCGGCTCCGCCTTTGGCCGATTTTCTGATCTCATCGGCCCGGCGTCGGTACTCATCCAGCTTCGCCTTGTCGGACACCTGCGCCACGCGTTGCTTCCAGCGCTCGCGCCCCGCGTCGATCTCGCCCCGCACGGTTTCCACGAGCTTGAGCGATTCCAAATCCTCCTTGGCCAGGATGTCCTTGGCGCTGGGCAAATCGAGCGAGGGCATGGCAAAAAACGAGTCTTCCCCTTCTTTGGATTCTTCCTTCTTCTCTTCCCGGCGGACGATCGCGCCCGATGTCTGGCGCTGGGTGTTGAACTGCATCCCGTCGATCGCCATCTCGTCGATGATCACCTTGCGCCGCAGGAGTTGGAGCGCCTCCATCCCGAACGCCATACGGGTGATCTCGACCGCGTTCCGCATGGGCTGGTCGGGGTTGGTGACTTGTAACCGCTTCAGTTCGATCCCCAGAGGGATGAGCGAGACATCGGCGTGGTCCAACTCCACCTTTGCGCCGACCAATTTGCTCCCGGCCGCCTCGATGGCGCGCTCCACCAGTCCATCGATCACCAAGAACCAGATCGCCAACCCGAGGCCGACCACCGCCACGAACGCGATCAGACCCGGCCAGCGAATCCGCACCGCTCCAATCCACTTCACGAGCCGGTCCCCCAATTGGAATACGACCGGTACATCTGGAAGAACCGCGTCGCGGTCAACGCCTGCACCACCCGTAATTTCTTGACCTTCGCCAGGACGCGGTCCCGGTACTTTCTAATGGCCCAGTTGAAGCCCAAGACGGTGGGCACGAACAAGACGAGCGACGCGAGCAGGCTCCCCATGACGATGGAGTTGTTGAACCGCTCGATCCGCCAGAGCGTGGAGTTGTAAAGCGAGGTCCAGAGCCCTTCAAGGGACGGGGCCATCAGCACCGCGAGCCCGAGTCGATGAAACGACGGATCGAGGAGGTAGGCCACGCCGGAGAAGAACGCGGTGCCGAGCAGGAACGCGGACAGGTTCACGCGCAGGAGCAGTACGATTAACAAGACGAGCAGATTGTGCAGGCTCCAGAACGGCGTGAGCCCCGCGATGAGGGAGAACGCCAGCGCGAGACTGATCTGACCGGGTTCGGTCTCGGAGTTGAGGACCGTGAGCAGTTTAGCGGTTGCGCGCAGCATCCCTGAGCGTCACGTCCTTGTCAACGGATCAACCGTTCTGGTGCCGGCGCCCGGGGTCGAACCGGGATGGGGTTGCCCCCGAGGGATTTTAAGTCCCTTGCGTCTGCCGATTCCGCCACGCCGGCGTGCGGACACAGACTGCGGCTGGGCGCCGCGTCAGCCGCCGGGCGCAGGCGGCGCGGTCTGCGGATGTTTGAGCGAGTCGACCACCTGCCGGAGCTCCGTCGCGTGCGGATAGTCCGGGTGGGCTTTCATCAGGGCTTCCCATTTGGCGATCGCCTTCTGCTGATCGTGTTTATCCTCCAGCAGGATCACACCCAGGTTGTAGAGCGCCGCCGCGTTTTGGGGGTCTTTGGCCAGCACGCGGTTGAGTTCCGCGATCGCGTCATCGGTCTTACCCAGAAAGCGCAGCGCGATGGCCAGATCCATCCGGATTTCGGTGCGAGCGGGATCGACCTTGAGCGCGCGCTCGTACCAGTCCTTGGCGTGGTCGAAGCGTTTCAACGCCAGGTTGGCGTTGCCGAGCGCGGCCATCGCCTCCACGTCTTTCGGGTCCTTTTCCACGCGCATTCGGTACTGCACGATGTCATCCATCGCCTTGGCGAGTGCCGGGTCCTGGGGGACCGGCGGACCGCCGGGGACGTCGGATGACGCGGCCGGCGGCGGGGCTTCGGCTGGCGGCGACTCCTTCTTGTCACACGCAGTGACCACCGCGAGGACAATCGCCAGCGCGCACCATGCGAGTGGGACGCGATGAATATTGTTCAGTGGCATGCGGCGAATTGTAGCGGAGCCGTCGAGAACGTGTCAAACGAGTGGCGAAGCACCTCGCAGCGCGCCAAGCGCGCGACCCGTTACGCGGCCTTGGCGATGTTGGCGGTGTCCCCGTCGGCCGGCTTGACCGCATGGACGCACCCGCCGCCCGTGGCCTTGGCTTGGTACAAGGCGAAATCCGCGGCCCGCAGCAGCGACTCTTTGTCGCGGCCGTGCTCGGGATACGCCGCCACCCCCAAGCTGGCCGAGAGCGCGATCCGATCCTGCGCCACGGTCAGAGGCAGGCTCGTGATCCGGCGCAGGATCCGGTTGGCCGCGGCCATCGCGTCTTTGAGCGTGGTCTCGGGGAACAAGACGAGCATTTCGTCGCCACCGTACCGCCCGGCCACGTCGGTGGTACGCGTCACCGAGCGAATCGCGTCGCAGAACCGGCGGATGGCGGCGTCACCCGCCTGATGGCCGCCCTTCTCGTTGATCGCCTTGAGATTGTCCACGTCGATGAAGACCAGCGCAAACGGCCGACCGTGCCGCGCCGCAAGGAGGAATTCGTCCGTCAACCGGTCCTCGAAGGCCCGGCGGTTGACGAAGCCCGTGAGGCCGTCGACCGTGGCGAGGCGCTCGGCCTCCTCGCGGAGCACGATGAGCCGAAGCGCCTGCGCAGCGTCGTGGGTAATCCTGACGACCAGATCCTCATCCGCATCCGAGAACGTTCCATGCCCGGGATCGAACAGGTAGAGCTGCGAGCGCGCGCCGGCTTCGACCGCGACCGGCACCGTCATCAAGGCACGGACGGCGCCTGCCCACGGAAGACCCTGCAAGCGGGCGTCGTGCTCCGCCGCCTGGATGCGCAACGGGCGATCCCCGGAGGGCAACGCCGAGATCAAGGCCTGCCGCTCGTCGAGCGTTGCGGCAGGTCCCGGCGCGATTCCGGATTCGATCAGGTGCACGACCTCCCCGTGGTCGTTGAGCACCGCCAACACCCCGTACTGGGCGTCGGTCGCGGAGCACGCGAAGGTTGCCAGCGTGCGCGACACGTCGTCCCTCGAACCTCCTCGGCGGAACGCGCGGCCGGCCGCGTAGAGCACCTCCAGGCGCCGGGACCGGCGCTGCGCCTCTTCCTGCGAGACCGTCAACCGATCCACCAACTCGTTGAACGCGCCGGAGACCCTCCCGATCTCGTCGTGGCCGCGGACCGTCAACCTCGCATCGCCGCCCGAGGTCAGGGCCGAGATGCCCTGGGTGAGCGACGCCAGAGGACGCATCAGCCAGCGGGGGATCAACGCGAACGCAATCACCAATCCCACGGGCAGCCCGATCGCCAACGCGATGAGCAGTCGTGTCGCCGTGGTGGCGTAAGCGGCCGCGCGCTGCCTCCAGTCGGTGAGGTCGGCGTCGACCAGCGCGTGAAACCGAGCGGCCTTGGCGTTGACCTCGTCCGAGAGGCGATTGACCGTGTTCATCACCCGGATGGCTTGAGGGTCGCCCGCCGGGTGTTCGACAAACAGCACCTCGACCGCGAGCGTGCTCAGGTGCGCGACGTCGTCGTGAATATCGCGCGCGACCGTCTGCCACTCGGCATCCCCATGGTCGCGTTGCAACGCGGAGAGCAGCCCGGAGATTTCGAGCACCGATCGGTCGAAAGCGTCGCGGCGAGACACGTCTTCGGTCAAGAGATAGTCGTTCACCGGAGCCAGCAAACCGGCCAGGTCCAGTTGCAGGCGATCCGTCAACGCCATGCGCGAGGCGAGGCGCTCCGCGTCGCGTGTGGCGCGGGCCAGGTCGTTGATCACGTAACCCAGCCCCGCGGTGACGCCCGCGACCAACAAGGCCGCCCCGGCCGCGACAAGCGTCAACCGCGCGCGCATGGAATAGGTCATGGCCATCAAGAGCCGCACCGGACGCCACGAAAGAATAGCAAAGTTACCGGCGGGCGCTACCCGGCAGGGGACGCCGGCGTCCGGTGCGAGGAGGGCTTACGAGCCCGAGGAAGGACGCGCGGGGCTTCGCGTCAAATCCGCTTCGATCTGGGCGATCTGTTGTCTGACCTCGGCCGCGGCCGGGGCCTCGGGGTACAGGCGCAACCAGGTGTTCCACGTCTCGACAGCCTTGCGCTTGTCCTGTTTGTCATAAAGGTAAAGAAAGCCCAAATTGTAGAGCGTGTTCTCGTGTCGCGGATCCGCGGCCAGGTTCTTTTGCAGCTCGGCAAACGCCTGCTCGGGCTTGCCCCCGTATTTGTACGCGATCGCCAGATTGGTCCGGACCTCGAGGTTCTGCGGGTCGACGGCCAGCGCGCGTCGATACAGATCCTGCGCCGCGTCGAAGCGGGAGATCATCATGTTCGCGTTCGCCAAGGAGACCAACGCCTCGAGATCCTTGGGGTCCTTCTCCAGCCGCGTCTTGAACGCCATGATGTCTTCCATGGGGTTGCGGGTGCCTGGGGGCAGCGACCGGTTGGCGGCCAGCGCCGATGGATCAGCCGGAGCCGAGGGGGTGGTCAGCGGAGGGTGATTGGGCGGGAGCGCGGTGTTGGGCTGGATCGGAGGGGGAAGGCCGGCTTCGCCGACGGGCTCCGGGAGCCCCTCGCCTTGAGGCTTCTGGCAGCCTTGCACCAACAGGCCCGCGAAGACGCACAGTGCGGCAACCCCAACGATCGCTCTCATACTCGTCACTCTGCCTCCGGTTTGGTCCCTGCCCCGTTGTGAAAAACGCGAACAGCGTCGCAGGTCGCTCAAAAAGCTCCAGCCGCAAGGCCGCAGCAACCTGCTACTCGCCTTTCCCGGCAAACCCGCGTTCCGTCATCCGCGTCGGGTCCAAGAGCACCTTGAGCCGTTCGGGAGACAGCACCTTTTGCTCGAGCGCCACTTCGCGCACGGTCTTGCCGGTGCGATACGACTCCTTGGCGATCTTGGCCGCCGCGTCGTACCCGATCTCGGGCGCGAGCGCGGTACACATCGCCAGGCTTTGCTCGATCATGGCTTCGCAGCGCCCTTCGTTGGCGGTCAGGCCCGCCACGCACTTGCTCGTGAAGTTTTTCACGGCCGACGCCTGGAGCTGAATCGACTCCAAGAGGTTGTACGCCATCACGGGCAGCATAACGTTGAGCTCAAAGTTCCCCGACTGGCCCCCGAGCATGATGGCGGTGTCGTTCCCGATCACCTGCACGCAGACCTGCAGCAGGGATTCGGCGATCACCGGGTTCACCTTCCCCGGCATGATGGACGAGCCGGGTTGGGTCTCCGGCAGATTGATCTCACCGATCCCGCAACGGGGACCCGATCCGAGCCAGCGGATGTCGTTGGCGACCTTGATCAGGCTGACCGCCAAGGTCTTGAGCGCCCCGCTGGCTTCGACCAGCGAGTCCTGCGCACCCTGCGCCTCGAAGTGATCGGCCGCCTCCACGAAGAACTGACAGTCGGTCTCTCGCGCGAGCAGCGTAATCACCTTGGCGGCGAAATCGGGGTGGGTGTTGATGCCCGTGCCCACCGCGGTGCCGCCCAACGCCAGCTCACCCAAGGACGCCCGCATGTTCTCGACCCGGCGGATGCCCAACTCGATTTGACGCGCGTACCCTCCGAATTCCTGGCCGAGGCGGACCGGCGTGGCGTCTTGCAGGTGCGTCCGGCCGATCTTCACCACCCGCGCAAACTCCAGCGACTTGTGGACCAACGTGGTGTGCAGCACCGTGAGCGCCGGAAGCAGCTCGCGGTCGATGGTTTCCAGCGCCGCAACGTGGATCGCGGTGGGGATCACGTCGTTGCTCGACTGCCCGAGGTTCACGTGGTCGTTGGGATGCACCAGCTTGGATCCCAGGACCCCGCCCAGGAGCTGGGTGGCCCGGTTCGCGATCACCTCGTTGGCGTTCATGTTGGTCGAGGTCCCCGACCCGGTCTGGAAGAGATCCACCACGAACTGATCGTCCCACTGGCCGTCGACCACCTCGCGCGCCGCGCGCACGATCGCGTCGGCCTTGTCGGCGGCAAGCAGGCCCAGATCGCGGTTCACCTGGGCTGCGGCCCACTTCACCAAACCCAGGGCCCGGATGAAGCTGCGGGGCCAGCGCAGGGTGCTGACGGGAAAATTCTCGACCGCGCGTTGGGTCTGGGCGCCGTAGAGCGCCGACGCCGGGACCCGCATCTCCCCCATCGAATCCCGCTCGATCCGAAACTCGCGCCCTGCCGTTTTCGACTCAGCCATGATGTCTCTCCGTCGTTCAGCAGGCGCGGATTGTATCACAATCCACCGGATCAACGGATGTTTCGACCTCTGGCGGCACGCTCGCACGCCCCTCCACATATCCGGTATAATTTCAGCGTGCGACGAGATCGTCGATTTTCACACCGTTTCAGGGGTAGGACACAGACGTTGACCGGCCGTTGATGACTTCGCCTTCAGACTACGTATACATCACCTCTGCCGATGACTTGGCTCAGGCCGCCTCGATCTTGCGCCAAGCCACGGTGTTGGGAGTGGACACGGAATCGGACTCGCTGCACTCGTATCAGGAGCGTGTGTCCGTCATCCAGGTGAGCGACGGCAAGTTGAACGCGGTGGTCGATCCCTTGCTGCTCCCCGACGTCCAGCCCTTGGCGCCGCTGTTGGCCGACCCGGGCATCGTCAAGGTGTTTCACGGCGCGGACTACGACGTGGTGGGACTCAAGCGCGACTTCGGATTCGGGATCGTGTCGATCTTTGACACGTGCCTCGCGGCTCAGGCCGCGGGTGAACCCAAGTACTCGCTGGGCGACCTGCTCGTACGCTACTTCGACGTGACCCTCGAGAAGAAATACCAAAAGGCGCACTGGTCCAAGCGCCCGCTGTCTGCGGACATGCTGGCCTACGCGGCCAAGGACACCCAGTATCTCCCGTCCCTCTACGAGATCCTGCGCAAAGAAGCGCAGGCCAGGGGCCGTTTGCCCCAGATCGAAGAAGAGGGAGAATGGGTCAGCCGTCGGGAGTGGACCGGACGCGCGTTCGTTCCGGACGACTACCTGCGCATCAAAGGCGCGCAGGCGCTGCCGCCACCCGCGCAACGCGTGCTGCGCGCGCTGGCCGTGGTGCGCGACGCGTTGGCCAAGCGGGCCAACCGTCCGCCGTTCAAGGTGATCTCCGGCGACGACCTGCTCGCGATGGCCGTGAAACAACCCGCCACGCCCGCCGATCTGGAGGCCTTGTTTCCCTCGACGTCGGCCTCCGCTCGCCGCGAGCCCCGCCGGTGGCTGGAGGCGATCCGCGAGGGCCTGGCCGACAAGTCGCCGTTGCCCCAGCGCAGCGGGTTGCGCTTCGAACCGTTTTCCGCCGCGCAGGAACGGGCCTTTGCCCGCTTACGCGTGTGGCGCACCAATCAGGCCAAAGACGAAGGCGTGGAACCCGCCATGGTGTTTTCCACCGACCAGATCAAGTCGATCGTGCGCGCATGGCCCAAATCCGCGGAGGCGTTCGCCGCGATCCCCGGCATCCGCCGCTGGCAGGTCGCCCGCTACGGTGAAACCGTGCTGGCGCTGCTGGAATAACCGTCCGCGACCAAAGGTTCCACGGTCCGCCACGCCGTCCTCGTCATAAGTCCTGCGCTTGACAGAAGGAGTTTCCGCTCTCCGATCACATCCGGCCGTAGCCCGCACACGAAACTCGCGTTCCCTTGACTTCATCGCGCGGGATGCGCTAGAGAGCCTAGCATCCCCCTACGGAGAATCGGAATGGATCCCACCACGCTTCGCCAAATTGCGATCTCGGCCGCCGTGTTTGCGGCGGTGACCGGAGGCGCGTTGTTCGCGCGGCGCCTGCTGCTCTCGCTCTTCCGGCGGTGGGCGGCCAAGACCGAGACGGCGCTGGACGACGTGCTGCTCAGCGTGATTCGTGGGCCGTCGATCTTCTGGGCCATTGCGTTGGGCCTGTACGTGGGCATCGGCACGTCCGTGCTCCCGCCGCGGATGGTCCAGCTCTCGTTTTGGGGGCTCCACGCGCTGGTGATCCTGTCCTTCACCTTCGTCGCCGCCAACGTGGCGTCGCACGCGCTGCGGTTCGCCGCCCAACGCGCCGACCTGCCCCTCACCGGCTTGGCGCAAGGGGTGGTCAAAGGCGTCGTCATTGCGCTGGGCGTTGTGGTCCTCCTCGGCACCCTGGGGGTCTCGATCACGCCGATTTTGACGGCCCTGGGTGTGGGCGGCTTGGCCGTCGCCCTCGCCCTTCAGGACACGCTGTCCAATTTGTTTGCAGGGATTCACATCCTGATAGAGAAGTCGATCCGCGTGGGGGACTTCATCCGGTTGGAGAGCGGGGAGGAGGGGTACGTCACCGACATCGGATGGCGGACCACCCGGATTCGTTTATTGCCGAACAACGTGGTGATCATTCCCAACAACAAGCTCGCGCAGGCCCGCATCGTCAACTTCAACCTCCCGGAAAAGAAGCTGGCGCTCCTCATCCCGATCAGCGTGTCGTATGAAGCGGACGTGGATCTGGTCCAACGGATTCTCGTGGAGGAAGCCACACGCGGCATCGGCCAGATTTCCGGCCTCCTGGCCGAACCCGCGCCGTTTGTACGATTCATTCCGGGGTTCGGCCAGTCGTCATTGGATTTCACGCTGATTTGCCACGTCGGTGAGTTCGTGGACCAGTTCCTGGTCCAACACGAGCTGCGGCTGCGGGTTCTCAAACGCTTTCGGGACGAGGGCGTGGCGATCCCGTTCCCGTCGAGGACCGTCTACGTGCACGGGGAGTCCGCGCTCTCCGCGTCGACTCCGGGAAAGGACGGCGCATGAAGATCTCCCTGCGTCTGATCGTCTCGCTGGTGGTGGTCCTGACGGCCGCGATTGCGTTGTTCACGTTGAGCCAGACGCGGCAGGAATACGCCCGTTCGACCAACGAACTTCTGCGGCGCGCCCAGCTCTTGGGCGAGGGCCTTCAAGAAGCCGCGGCGCCCGCGCTCGCGGCCCAGAACGCCCGCGCGCTGCAACGCATCGTGGACAAGTTCGCCAACCGAGAGCGCCTCGCCGGCATCGCGGTGTTCGATCCGGCCGGCGCGACGCTCGCCGTCACGACGAGCCTGCAGGACGTGGCCTCGTTCGTGCGTCCCCAGACCGTGTTGGAGTCCGATCGCGACCAGGCGCGCCTGATCGAACGCGACGGTCGGACGTTTCACGTGTACGCGCTCCCGTTGACCGACGACGATCGGGTGCTCGGCGTCTTGGCCGTGGTGCACGACGCAGACCACATCCGCGCAAGGGTCACACAGATCTGGACCGAAAATTTTCTGCGCCTGCTCACCTACGCGTTCGTGATCGCGGTGACCACGCTGATCGTCGTCCGCTGGAGCATCGAAGGGCCCATTGCCCGGATGGCCGACTGGATGAAACAGCTCCGCCTCGGAAACGGCACGGCGGCCAAGCCGCCGATTTCGGGACCGCTCTTCAAGCCCTTGGCGTCCGAGGCCGCTCGCATGGTGAACACCCTCGCCCAAGCCCGGGCTTCGGCCGAACACGAAGCGCGGCTCCGGCTGACGTCGGAATCGTTGTGGACCGCGGAACGGCTCAAAGAGTTCGTTCGCACCAAACTCCAGGGACGGGCGTTCGTGCTGGTGTCCAACCGAGAGCCCTACGTTCATACCCGTCGCGGGAAAGCGATCGAGTGGGTGGTCCCGGCCAGCGGCCTGGTGACGGCCCTCGAACCCGTGATGCGCGCCTCCGAGGGGCTCTGGGTGGCGCACGGCAGCGGCGACGCCGACGCGCTCACGGTCGACGAGCACGACCGCGTGCGGGTGCCACCCGACGAACCCGTGTATACCCTTAAACGCGTGTGGCTGACCAAGGAGGAAGAAGAAGGCTATTATTACGGCTTCGCCAACGAGGGGCTCTGGCCGCTCTGCCACATCGCCCACACGCGTCCGATTTTCCGGGGCGACGACTGGGCCGCGTACCAAGCCGTGAACGCGAAGTTCGCGGCCGCCGTGCTCAGCGAGATCAAGGAGAGCCCGGAGCCCGTGGTGCTGATCCAGGACTATCACTTCGCCTTGCTGCCTCGACTGATCAAGACCGCTCGTCCCGACGCGCGGGTCGGGTTGTTTTGGCACATCCCCTGGCCCAACCCCGAAGCCATGGCGATCTGTCCCTGGCAGCGGGACATCCTCCACGGGATGTTGGGCGCCGACCTCATCGGGTTTCACATCCAATTCCACTGCAACAACTTCCTCGACACGGTGGACCGCGCGCTGGAGTGTCGGATCGACCGGGAGCGTTTCTCCGTCACCCGTGAGCAACAGACCACCCTCGTCCGTCCGTACCCCATCAGCGTGGCGCCGTGGTTCGAACCCGATCCCGGACCGCAGGCCCGCGAGGCGCTGCTCAAGGAACACGGGGTGTCGCCCACGGTGCGGATCGGCGTGGGCGTGGACCGGCTGGATTACACCAAGGGGATCGTCGAACGATTCCGCGGCATCGAGCGGTTTTTCGACAAGTACCCCGACTTCAGGGAGCAGTTCACGTTCGTGGAGTTGGGTGCGCCGAGTCGTACACATATCCCCCGTTACCACGACTTGGTCAGCGAGATCGACGCCGAAGCCGAGCGGATCTCGTGGCGGTTCCGCACGAAAACCTGGACCCCGCTCATCTTCCTGAAACAACACCATACCCATCACGACATTCTCAGATGGTATCGCGCCGCGGATCTGTGCCTGGTGACGTCGCTGCACGACGGGATGAACCTGGTGGCCAAGGAGTACGTCGGTGCCCGCAGCGATGGGACGGGCGCGCTCATCCTCAGCCCCTTTACCGGCGCGGCGCGCGAGCTGACGGACGCGCTCATCGTCAACCCGTACGACACCGAACAGATGGCCGACGCCATCCGTTACGCGCTGGGGATGCCGTCGGAAGAAGAGCGTCGTCGGATGGCGAACATGCGCGAGCAGATCCGTTCAGCCAACATCTATCGGTGGGCCGCAGCCCTGGTGGCCGACGTCGCCGAGGTCCGCGTGGCGTCTCCGGAACCGTTCGGCGCGTGACCGCCTCACCGGCACGGCCGACGTGCACGCCCTGCTGGCGCGCTGGCTGCAACTGATCGAGGATCGGACGACCAGCTCACATTCCCTTTGACACCGGTCGATCACCGCGCGTAGACTGGCGTGGCCGGTCGACGGCAGCGTGGACACTAGACACCAGACATCCGCAGGGGGGATCGTGTTCCGGCGCAACGACGGCCGCGTCGAGGTGGCCTTGATCGCCCGGACGAGTCCCGCAAAGCGACGGATCTGGGCGCTTCCCAAAGGGTGGGTCGAACCGGGCGAGACCATCGAAGACGCCGCGCTGCGCGAAATTCGCGAGGAAACCGGCCTGACCGGCCGCCTGCTGGATCCCCTCGGGCAGATCGAATATTCGTTTTACTCCCCCAGAGACCACACCAGGATTCACAAAACCGTCCACTTCTTCCTCGTCGAATACCTCGGCGGAGATACCGCGGACCACGACCACGAGGTGGAAGAGGCTCGCTGGTGGCCGCTGGACGAAGCCCTGGCGCAGATGACCTACGAAAGCGAGCGCCGGGTGATGGCACAGGCCAGGGATCGACTGCTGACGTCCCACGCGACGTGAGCACCCGCAACGTCACCGAATTGCCGCTCACGTATTCCGCCATGCTCCGCGGCCGGCCGGTCACGTATCGAGTGGTGGTCAGTCACCGGGCCCGCTCCTGGCGTCTGTCGATCCATCCCCACACCGGCTTGTCGATCATCCTGCCGGCACGATCCCGCCTTACGGTCCACGAGCTGCTCGATGCCCACGCCGATTGGATCCACCGCGGCCTCGACCGAGCGGCTCGCCGCCCGCTTCCCCGACGAACGCCGCTGGCCGATCGCAGTCCGCTTCCGTACCTGGGCACGGTCCTCCGCCTGGAGATCGATCGGCATCTCAACGGCCCGCCACGGCTGGAGTCGGAGCGCGGTATCCTGCGGGTCGGCACCCACGGCCCTCGTCGACTGGTGCAGGAGGTGGAGGCGTGGTACCGACAACGGGCCGACGCCCTCTTTCCGGAGCGACTGTGCGTCCTCAACGCGACGTTGGGGTTTCGCTTCGCCCGGGTGACGATCCGCGATCAACGCACGCGCTGGGGCAGTTGCTCCACGGCCGGCAACCTCGCGTTCAATTGGCGTCTGCTCCTGGCGCCGCTCGCCATCGTGGATTCGGTGGTCGCTCACGAGCTCACCCATCTGGTGGATCCGAGCCACGCCCCGAGTTTTTGGCGCCGGCTCGCGGTGATCGACCCCGCCTACCGGGAGCACCGCACGTGGTTGCGACAGTACGGCTCCTGGTTATCGCTCGGATGTGAACCCCCTCCCGCGCTCCCCTGAAGGGGCACGGCAAGCCCGTTCCTTGCGCCTTGCTGCCGGGCGCTTCAAAACCGTCGGGGCGTTTCCCCTGTGCAGGAAAACACTGGGCCTCGCAAGGGCTTCTTTCAGCCCTAGAGCCGCTTGCCGGGGTCATTGGAGTGTTGTTAAGCTCGACCGACATGAAGCCAACCCTTCCGCCCGGCCTTGAGCTCGAACGACGGACCCAGATCCTGATCGAGTGGCCGGTTCTCTTGACCCGGCTCGCCGAATATGCCGTCACCCCGATGGGCAAAGAGTCCTGCGCCACGCTGCGCGGGACCAGCGACGCGTCGGCTGCAGCCGACGCGTATGAGGACGTGCGCGAATGGTCGAGGCTTCACGATCGCGGCGGCGATCTCCCGATGGCCGCGGATTGTGATCCCCGTGCCGCGCTGCGCGCCGCGATCCCGGGGGGACTGCTCAACGCCGAGCTGTGCCGCGACATCGCCGTGGTCCTGGATGAGGCCCGCGACGTCCGGCGAGCCGTCGCGCGGCACCCGGACCTGCCGCGGCTGACCGCCCGCGCCGAAGCGCTCGACGAGGTGCCCGCGGTTCGGCGTGAGTTGGCGGAGGCGATCGATCCGCAGGGCCGGCTGCGGGAGTCGGCCACGCCGGAACTCCTGCGCCTCCGGCGGGAGGTGGACCGCCAGCGTCAGGCCATGATCGAGCGCGTCGGCGAGTTGGCGCGGGCGCCCCAATACGAGCCGTGGCTGCAGGACACCTTTGTCACGCAGCGCGAGGACCGGTACGTGCTCCCGGTCAAAATCGAGCACCGCACAAAAGTCTCCGGAATCGTCCACGACCTGTCGGCGACCGGCGCCACGGTCTTCATTGAACCCGAGGAACTGGTCGCGGCGAACAACGACCTCAAGTGGGCGGAGATGGCGGTTGCCCAGGAGATCGAGCGCATCTTCCGGCGCCTGACCGACCTCATCGCCGCCCACCGCGCGAGGATCGAGGCCAACGTGGAGATCCTCACCCAGTGCGACGTCATCCAGGCCAAAGGTCGGCTCGGTGCGGCGTATCGCGGATCCATCCCGGTCGTGTCTCGAAGCGGGGCGATCGCGTGGCGCGGGCTGCGCCATCCGTTGCTCGCCCTCCGCGGTTCAGCGGTGGTGGCCAACGACGTGCTGTTGGACCCCACGGTCCGCGCCCTGGTGATCTCCGGTCCCAACACCGGCGGGAAAACCGTGCTCCTCAAAGCCATGGGACTGGCGGCGCTCATGACGCGCGCCGGTATTCCGTTGCCCTGCGACCCCGAGTCCGCCTCGCCGGTGTTCCCCGCGGTGCTGATGGATGCGGGCGACGAACAAGACCTGGCCCGGGATCTGTCCACGTTTGCCGCACACATCCGGGTGATCTCCGCCCTCCTGGCCGCTGCGCCGGGCGGAGCGCTGATCCTGCTGGATGAGGTCGCCACCGCCACGGACCCTGAAGAAGGCGCCGCCCTCGCCCAGGCCCTGGTCGAGGCGCTCACGGCGCGGGGAGCGCTGACCGTGGTCACGACCCACTACGCCGCGCTCAAAGCGTGGGCCGCCGACGAGCGCAGCTCGGGGGCCCGCGTCAGCGCGGGCATGGGATACGACGTGGACGCCATGGCGCCGACGTACCGGCTCTCGCTCGGCCGGCCCGGAGCCAGCCTGGGTTTGGAGGTGGCCGCCCGTTTGGGTCTCCCGGCGTCGATTTTGGACCGCGCGAAAGCATTGGTAGCTCCGCAGGCCGCAGCCCTGGCCGGAGCGATCGCGTCGCTCGATCGCGAACGCCGAGCCGTCGAAGAGCTCAGGATGCGCCTGAACGCGCTGGAGGTCTCCACGCGCGACGCGGCCCTGCGCCAGGACGCGGCAGCAGCGGCGCTGGAACGCGAGCGCGACGAGTTCGCCCGGAGCAAGCGCACCAGGCTCGCTGCCGAAGTTCGCCGCGCCAAAGCCGACCTCGATGCCGTCCTGGACGAGGCCCGTCGGGAGTCCGACCCGCGAACGATTCGCGCGCTCAAGGCCCGGATCGACGCCGTGACCGCGTCGATCGAACCCGCCGCTGCGGCGCCCGAGACCGCGAGGCCTCCCGAACTCGAGGCCGGAGCAATGGTCCGGGTGGCGTCGCTCGGCACCGACGGCGTCCTGCTCGACGCCACCCGCGGGCGCCGGCGCGTGCGCGTGCGCGTGGGAGACCGCGAGGTCTCGGTTTCGACCAGCCAGCTCCGACCAGGGCCCGCCGTGGTGAAGGAGTCGGAGACCCGTTCGGGAAACGGTGAACGAACCGTGGCCGCGCCGGGCCCGGAAACGCTCAACGTGATCGGCGCGCGCGTGGACGAGGCGTTGGAGCGCATCGATCGCGCGCTGGATCAAGCCGCGGCTGCGGGCGCTACGCGGCTGCGCGTCCTTCACGGCCACGGCACCGGACGACTCAAGAGCGCGATCCGCACCCACCTCGCCACGTCCCCGTACGTGGAGTCGCACCGGCCCGGCGAGGACGTCGAGGGCGGCGACGCCGCGACGATCGTGGTCTTGAAGTAACGCATCGCCGTCCACACCCGCTGTAGTCCGCGGGGCCGCCGCTGTGTTACGATCTGGAGCGTGAATTCGTCTCGTTGGGGCGTTCACCTGAGCGCCCCAAACGTGTTTCTGGGAGCATGCTGAAGAACTCCATCATCATCAAAGGCGCCCGCGAGCACAATCTCAAAAACCTCGACCTGACGATCCCGCGCGACCGATTGGTGGTGATCACCGGGTTGTCGGGCTCCGGCAAATCCTCGCTCGCGTTCGACACCATTTTCGCTGAGGGGCAACGCCGCTACGTGGAGTCGCTCTCCGCCTATGCGCGCCAGTTCCTCCAGCAGATGGACAAACCCGACGTGGACTCCATCGAGGGGTTGTCGCCCGCCATTTCCATCGAGCAAAAGACCACGAGCAAGAACCCCCGCTCCACCGTAGGCACCGTGACCGAGATTTACGACTATTTCCGGCTGCTGTTCGCACGCGTGGGCACGCCCACGTGTCATCGCTGCGGGCGGCCCATCGCCGCCCAAACCGTGTCGCAGATGGTGGACGCGGTGATGGCGCTCCGCGCGGGCGCCAAGATCCAGGTGCTGGCCCCGATCGTCCGCGGGCGGAAAGGTGAATACCGCAAAGAGCTCTCGCGCCTGACGCAGAAGGGCTTCGTGCGCGCCCGGGTCGACGGCGCGTGGGTCCAGCTCGAAGACGTAGTCGAGCTGGACAAGAAAAAGGCCCACACGATCGACATCGTGGTGGACCGTCTTGCGGTGAAGCCCGGCATCGAGCGGCGCCTGGCCGATTCGCTGGAAGCGGCGTTGCCGTTGGGCGACGGCGTGGCGATCGTCAACGAGGACGGGAACACGGACCACGTCTTCAGCGAACGCTTGGCGTGCAGCACGTGCGGAGTCAGCTACCCCGAAATCGAGCCCCGCATCTTCTCGTTCAACAGCCCGCACGGCGCCTGTCCGGCGTGCGACGGGCTGGGCGTCAAGGCGGTCTTCGACCCCGGCCGTGTGGTGCCCAACCCGTTACTGTCGCTGCGAGACGGCGCGATCCGACCGTGGCTGCGTCGCACCTCCGGCTACTATGACGATCTGCTGGAAGCCGTGGCGCGACACTACGGGTTCTCGGTCCGCGCCCCGTTCGCCGACCTCTCGCCCGCGCAGCGACAGGTGATCCTGTACGGGTCGGGCGCCGACGCGGTGGAGGGCTGGATCGAAAAAGACGGCCGACGCCATCCGGTTCGTCGCCCGTTCGAGGGTGTTATTCCCAATCTGGATCGACGGTATCGTGAGACCGAGTCCACGCTGCTGCGGAGCGAGTTGGAGGAGTTCATGACCGAGCAGCCCTGCCCGGCGTGTCAGGGCGCCCGGCTCAAACCCGCGAGCCTGGCGGTGAAGGTCGGCGGGTTGTCGATCGCGGAGGTCACCCGGCTGTCGATTCGAGCGGCCGACCGCTTCTTTCGCGACCTGCGGTTGAACGAGCAGGGCGCCGTCATCGCGCAGCGAGTGCTCAAAGAGATCCGCGAGCGCCTGGGATTTCTGGTCAACGTCGGGGTCGATTATCTGACGCTGGACCGGGCGGCCGCCACGTTGTCGGGCGGGGAGGGACAGCGCATCCGGCTGGCCACCCAGATCGGATCGTCGCTCGTGGGAGTGCTCTACATCTTGGACGAGCCGTCGATCGGATTGCACCAGCGCGACAACCAGCGGCTGCTGGCGGCCTTGCTTCGGCTGCGGGACCTCGGCAATTCGGTCATCGTGGTCGAGCACGACGAGGAGACCATCTTGGCCGCGGATCACGTGATCGACATGGGTCCCGGCGCCGGGATTCACGGCGGCGCGGTGGTGGCCGAGGGCCCGCCCAAGGCCATCATGGCTCACCCGGGCTCGCTGACCGGGCGATACCTCACCCGCGAGCGGGTGATCGCGCTGCCGCCGCGGCTCCGCCCAACGGACCGGTCCCTGACGATCGAAGGAGCCTCCGAACACAACCTCAAAGACCTCACCGTGTCGATCCCCTTGGGATTGCTGACGTGCGTGACCGGCGTGTCGGGATCGGGGAAGAGCACCCTGGTGATCGACATCTTGTACAAGACGCTCGCGCGTCGGCTGTACCGGGCGGCGGAGCGGCCCGGCGCGTGTCGCGCGATTACGGGTGCCGAGGCCCTGGACAAGGTCGTCAACGTGGACCAGTCCCCGATCGGACGCACGCCGCGTTCCAACCCCGCCACGTACACCGGAGTGTTCGGGTTCATCCGGGATCTCTTCGCCCAGCTGCCGGAGTCCAAGGCGCGCGGATACAAGCCCGGCCGGTATTCGTTCAACGTCAAGGGCGGCCGGTGCGAAGCGTGTCAGGGCGACGGCGTCATCAAGATCGAGATGCACTTCTTGCCGGACGTGTATGTGACGTGCGGGGCCTGCCACGGCCAGCGGTACAACCGCGAGACCCTCGACGTGCGATACAAGGAGCGGTCGATCGCCGACGTCCTGAACATGACGGTGGAACAGGCGCTGGAGTTCTTCGCCGCGATCCCGGCCATCAAACACAAACTCGACACGCTGCGCGACGTGGGCCTCGACTACATCCGGTTGGGCCAGGCGGCCACCACCCTGTCGGGGGGCGAAGCGCAGCGGATCAAACTGTCGAAAGAACTCTCGCGTCGCGCCACCGGCAACACCCTCTACATTCTGGACGAACCGACCACGGGGCTGCATTTCGCCGACATCCAGCGGTTACTGGACGTGTTGAATCGCCTGGTGGAGGCCGGCAACACCGTGGTGGTCATCGAACACAACCTCGATGTGATCCGTAACGCCGACCACGTGATCGACCTTGGTCCGGAGGGGGGAGACGGAGGCGGCGACGTCGTGGCGGCCGGCACGCCCCACGACGTCTCGCGGGTCGCCCGATCATTTACCGGCCGATTCCTCCGCCGCAGCGCCGCCGAGGCATCGCCCGGACGCGTCGCGCGGCAAATTCCCTGACACGCCGCCCACCCGCATCGCCCGGTCGAGTGAGGCCCACGCCGGCAGGATTGCTTCGTCGCCCCGCTACCCCTTCCGGTTGGCTTGCCTCCTGCGAAGCGATCACCCTATAATGCGGGCCGTTGTCCGTATCTCGTCTGGACAAGGGTGAGTGAAGGGTCGGTGCGTGATGGACATGCGACAACAGATGGAACGCTACACCCTGGATCTGCGCGATCGGATCTGTCGCGCGTTCGAATCCCTCGACACCGCCAAGTTCGAACAACGGGCCTGGCGGCGCGAAGGCGGCGGGGGCGGCGGGGTGATGTCGAGCATGCGCGGCCGGGTCTTCGAGAAGGTCGGCGTCAACTGCTCGACGGTGTGGGGCGAGATGGACGCGGAGATGGCGGCCAAGCTCCACAGCAAAACCACGAACTTCTTCGCCACCGGTATCTCGCTCGTGGCCCACATGGCGAACCCGCTCGTTCCCGCGGTCCACATGAACGTCCGCTACCTGGAAATGGACCGGTGGTGGTTCGGGGGCGGCACCGACCTCACCCCCTACTACCCGTTTGAGGAAGACGTGCGGGACTTCCACGACGCGCTGCGTCGCGCCTGCGATCGGCACGATACGGGCTATTACCCCCGCTTCAAACAGTGGTGCGACGAATATTTCTTTTTACCCCATCGCAACGAGCCCCGCGGGGTGGGCGGGATCTTTTTTGACTACCTGAACGACCGCGAGCCGGAAGCGCTTTTTGCGTTCGTGCGCGAAGTCGGCGACACGTTCGTCACGATTTACCCCGAGATCGTGCGCCGCCGCAAAGATCTGCCTTTTACACCCGCGCAGCGCGAACACCAGCTCCAGCGCCGAGGCCGCTACGTGGAGTTCAATCTGATCTACGACCGGGGCACGCTGTTCGGACTGAAGACCAAGGGCGATGTGGAGGCGATTTTGATGTCCATGCCTCCCGTG
This sequence comes from Nitrospirota bacterium, assembly GCA_040757335.1. NCBI lineage: Bacteria > Pseudomonadati > Nitrospirota > Nitrospirota bacterium. The sequence goes on from JBFLXB010000029.1 coordinate 39,117, forward strand.
GTGACTTGGCCGTAGGAGCCCGTCCATGACCGGCCATCTGCGGCGTTGCCGGTCTTCAGGTTCCACGGCCGCCTCACCGTCTCGGCGGCGCTCGTGGCTCGGCGCCACTTCTTCGTGGCGCCACTCGCCTCACGTACGCACTTAGTACGCTGCGCTCCGGTGCTCGCGGCGCCTTGCATCTGACCACTCCTGAACGGGCTCCGCGTGTTTGCGATACTTCGAACACGCGTTAAGAACGCCTACGTGATTCGGCGCCGCAGGGCGGCCACTTCTTGCGCCGTTAACTGTCGCGCTTCGCCGGGCTTAAGGTCGCCCAGCGCTACGGGGCCGATGCGGATGCGCACCAGGGTTTCGACGCGATAGCCGAGCCGGGCGCACATCCGCCGGATCTCGCGGTTTTTGCCTTCGATCAGGGTGATCTCCAGCCAGGTGCCGCGCGGCGACTCGCGGACCACCGAGACGGAGACCGGCGGCCCAAAGTCATCGACTAGAGAAACGGGAGACGCCAAGCGCGTCACGTGCTCGCGCGTCATGCGCGGCCGCACGCGCACGTGGTACGTTTTGGGGATCAGGGATTGCGGATCAGCCACCCCGGCTCCCCAACGGCTATCGTTGGTCAGCAGCAGAAGGCCCGAGCTGTCTCGATCCAACCGCCCCACCGGCGCGAGCCACACTGACGCGCCGCCAAGGTCGGACGACGCGAGCACACCGTAGATCGTCCGACGCCCGTGTTCGTCCGCGCGCGTGGTGACGACGCCTTTGGGCTTGTGCAGCGCGAGATAGAACCGCGGTCCCGTCGCAACGGGAACACCATCCACCGCGAAACGATTGCGTTCCAGATCCACCCGCCGATCCGGATCGCGCACCACACGCCCGTCCACCGCCACCCGCCCCGCCTCGATCCAGTCTGAGGCCAGGCTCCGAGACGTGACTCCAAGCTTCGACAGCGCCCGAGCAAGGCTGACGGCGCCCCTGCTAACTACCACGACGCATCCTGCTCTTAGGGAGGGTTGCCATGTTTTCCCGATCGCGTTGCGATCGGAGCCTGTTCAGGAGCGCGCCAGATGCAAGGCGGCGCGAGCACCGGACCGGAGCGTGCTGTTCTGCACGTGAGGACCGGCTGCGCAGCGCCAACGCCGCAGATGGCCGCTCATGGACGGGCTAGACGTTGGTTTTGATGTGGGCCCCTTCTTGGCCGAGGACCTTTTCCGCGATGGCCGCCAATTCCAAGTCGTTGGCGTGGTCCTTGGCGAAGATTCGACACTGCACCAGTCGAGCGGGGATAAAGTCGAGGAACTCCTGCAGAGGCTCTTTGGAGACCGCGCGCGAGGACGGGTTGTAAACATAGATCTGCTTGCCGCCCATGCGCAGGGGATTGACAGGCCGCGGGTCCTGGTAGGCGAGGTCGACCCGGAAGTCGAGTGATTTGAGCTTGGGCGGCAGCGCCGCCTTGATACCCGCTTCGAGCGCCTGCTCGGTGATGAACGTCCGACCGCGGCCGGGCTCGCGCAAGGAGAGCGTGGCGTCGTACGCCATTTTCCACATCACGTCGCGCTGCAGAATTTTCCGCCATCCTTCGCCCAGCGCGCGTTTGGCCCGGCTGGTGGCCCGGGGCCAGGCGCGAACCGCTTCCATCAGCGACCAGTCCGTGAGCTCCAGGTACTGATCCATCTTGTCCAACGGGTTGTGCGGGAAGACGAACCGCATGGTCTCGGAAAAGAGATCGCGCAGGTGGAGGTCGATCGCCCGCGTGGTGCGGTGATAGTACACGTTGGTGTAGAGATACAGGCGCGCGTTGAGGAACATGGTGAGCGCGGAGCACCCGGCGCGGTGCAACGTCCACCCTTGATCCGTGATGAAGGTGTAGTGGATCAGCCGGTCAAGATCCACCGGGCCGATCGCCACCCCGCACATGTACGCGTCGCGCAGGACGTAATCGAGGTTGTCCGCGGTGTAGATCCCCGCGATCAGCGGCTGAAGAAATCGCAGCCAGGTCGGGTACTGCGACGGATCGTGGTCGCTGTGTTTGCAGATCAGGAATCCAATGTGCTCGGGATCCAGCACCTCGCGGGGCGCGAACGGTCCGTGCGGGCTGCGCCGGATACGACGGATCACGCCGCCCAGTTCGTCGATCACGATCCGCCGACCGATGACCTCGTGGGTGATCCCGAACCGATCGAGGAAGTTGTCGTCGAAAAAGTGGCAGAACGGCCCGTGTCCCACGTCGTGCAGGAGCGCGGTCACGCGCATGAGTTCCTCCACGTACGGGGCGGACGGACAATCGGGAACCGCGGCTTTGAGCGACGGATAGAGGTGCGTGGCGAAGCGACCGGCCACGTGCATGGCCCCGACCGAATGCACGAACCGGGTGTGCTCCGCCGAGGGAAACACCCAGCGCGCGCTCTGGAGTTGATAGACGTACCGCAGCCGCTGCACCCACGGCGTGTCGATCAGATCCTTCTCGGTCGCTTCGCGGCTCCCGTCCCCCTCCCGCGGAACCGTAAACGTGATGTACCCGTGGATGGGATCAGCGATCAGCGCCGCGCCCTGATACTGCGCCGGCCGCCGCGAACTTGAAGTGTTGTTTCGCATTGGGTTTATCTCTTGCTTCTGCGGCGCCGTACACGCGCCGGCCGACCGCCGAGACGGAGGCGAATGCAAGGCGGAGGCGAGGTTTCGCCCCGGAGCGTACTGTATGCGTACGTGAGGAGCGAAACCGACCCGACAACGCCGCAGTCGCCCCGTATCGGCGGTCGGTTCAAAAGCGGCACGCCAGAGCAAGACCTAAGCCGAATTCTGTCCCCGCCGGAGTCCGACGGGGGATGATCATTTCTCTGGGACCGCGGTTTCCCGCGGCCTCGTGCGACCTGACCCGAGGACTCGGGCGGGCCACCCTTCTCTCCCCGAGGGGAGAACGTCCTCCTATTTGGTCTTGCTCCGGGTGGGGTTTGCCGTGCCCCCTTGGTCGCCCGCGGGGCGGTGGGCTCTTACCCCACCGTTTCACCCTTACCCCGACATGGGATCATGCCGGGGCGGTTTGTTTTCTGTGGCACTTTCCGTCCCCTTGCGGAGCCTCCGCGTTACGGAGCACCCTGCCCTTCGGAGTTCGGACTTTCCTCTCCGGACGAACCGGAGCGATCATCCGTCCTGCTCTGGCGTGCGCGAGGATTATACGCGGCCGCGCCTCACGATGTAAACGTGCAGCGGGCCACCTCTCACGTGGCGCAGCAACGTGCAGCGCGCCACAAGCTGGCACGCAATATCCATGCGCCGCCGGATCATCCGTGGAAACGACGGCCCTTCAAACAGCCCAACCTCTCAGGGCCGAACCCTTAACCGGACATTTCTACTTGGGGGAGAAGCGGACATTTCTATTTGGGCTTTACAAGCAACGAATGACACGCGCGACAAATGGCGTCTTGACAGCATGCGCGGGGCCTTGCTATGCTACGCGCATTTCATTTTCGGTATGCGGGTCGCGCGGCTCGGCACCACGCTTGGCCGCGTGGCTACGAGGATGTGGGAGGGCGGGACGTCGGGCACCATCACATTCACTCGGACCAGGAGGGGCGCATGACCAAAGCAGAGTTGATCGACAAGATTGCCGGTTCAGCGGGGATCTCCAAAACGTCGGCCGGGAAGGCGCTCAGCGCCTTTGTCACCGGCGTCACGGGCGCGCTCAAAAAGGGCCAGCGAGTGTCGCTCGTGGGCTTCGGTACCTTCGCGGTGTCCAAGCGTAAGGCGCGTATGGGCCGTAACCCGCGCACCGGGGAGGCGATCAAAATCGCCGCCACCAAGGTTCCCCGTTTTTCCGCTGGCAAGACGTTCAAATCCGCTATTCGTTAAGACCGGCTCTCGCGCCCCGTCGCGCGGGTCTTAGACATTCGAGCGGCTGTGGCGGAACGTCGTCACAGCCGCTCGCGCGTCGAGCGAATCGCTTGACAACGCGGAAAGCCATTAAGTAGGATGGGCACTCCGCGGAGGCCAGGCACGTAGCTCAGGGGGAGAGCGCTACCTTGACACGGTAGAGGTCGGCGGTTCAAGACCGCCCGTGCCTACCATCCGAGCGTACTGAGCGCCTCGCGGGCCCCGTTTTCCCGGGCCGAGAAGCGAAATCCTCAACGGGTGTGTACTGGAAAGGTGTATTCTGGACCGTCATGAATTGTGTGGACTTTTTGAAGCCATTCCGGTGTGTTGTGCAACGCGCCATGCCGCTGCCACCTGTTCGCCACGCCTCTTGATTCCCTCCCGATGATCGTCGAACACCCGCTGTATGTCGGCTGACATGCGCCAGATCACGCTGACGTTCCCCGACGGCACGACCAAGGCATACCCGGCCGGGGTCACCCCTTTGACCGTGATCGAGGGACTGAATCCTGCGGTCAGGGCCCGCGCGGTGTCGCTCAGGGTGAACGGTAAACCGTCCGACTTGCACACGCCGCTGACCCACGACGCGCAGGTCGAGCCGCTGGCCTTCGATACCCCCGACGGGCGCGAGGTGTTTCGTCACAGCTCGGCGCACTTGATGGCGCAGGCCGTCAAGCGCCTGTTCCCCGGCGTCAAGCTGGCGATCGGTCCCGCGATCGAAGACGGCTTTTATTACGACTTCGACTACGACCGCCCCCTGACTCCCGAGGACCTCGACAAGATCGAGACCACGATGCAAGAGTTGGCCCGGACCGGGTGGTCGATCGAGCGCCAGGAGATGCCCAAGGCGGACGCGATCCGGTTCTTTCGCGAGCGCGGTGAGCCGTATAAGGTCGAAATCATCGAAGGGATCCCCGACCCCACCGTCAGCCTGTACAAACAAGGCGAGTTTATTGACCTGTGCGAAGGACCGCACCTGGCCACCACCGCCGGGGTCGCGCATTTCAAGCTCATGACCGTCGCAGGCGCGTACTGGCGCGGCGATGAAAAGAACCGGATGTTGCAACGGATTTACGGCACGTCGTTCCCCACCCGCGAAGAGCTCGACGCGCACCTCGCCCGGTTGGAAGAAGCCAAACGCCGCGACCACCGCAAACTGGGCCGCGATCTGGATCTGTTTTCCATGACCGACGAGGTGGGCCCGGGCCTGGTGTTGTGGCACCCCAAGGGCGCCCGCATCCGCCGGACCATCGAAGACTTCTGGCGAGGGGAACACGACCGCGCGGGGTACGACATGGTCTACAGCCCTCACGTGGCCAAGCTCGAGCTGTGGAGGCGCAGCGGCCACGTGGACTTTTATCGCGACAACATGTTCGCGCCCATGGACGTTGAAGGGATCGAATACGAACTCAAGCCCATGAACTGCCCCTTCCACATCATGGTCTACAGGTCGCATCCCCGGAGCTACCGAGACCTGCCGGTGCGATTCGCCGAACTCGGCACGGTCTATCGCTTCGAACGCTCGGGCGTCCTGCACGGCTTGTTGCGGGTGCGCGGGTTTACGCAGGACGACGCGCATCTGTTTTGCCGCCCCGACCAGCTCCAGCACGAAATCACCACCGTGCTGGAGTTCGTGACCGCCATGCTGACCACCTTCGGCTTCCCGGATTTCGACATCTACCTCTCCACGCGCCCCGAGAAATACGTGGGCGCGTTGGATCGCTGGGACCTTGCCACGTCGGCGTTGGAGGGCGCGCTCCGCGCCAAGGGTCTGGCCTATCAGGTCGACCCCGGTGAAGGCGTGTTCTACGGTCCCAAGATCGACATCAAGATCAAAGACATCCTCAAGCGGTCCTGGCAGTGCGCGACGATCCAGGTGGACTTCAATTTCCCCGAGCGGTTCGGGCTGGTCTACACCGGCGAAGACGGAAAGGAGCACCAGCCGATCATGATCCATCGAGCCCTGCTCGGCTCGCTCGAACGGTTCCTCGGCGTGTTGATCGAGCACTACGGCGGCGCGTTCCCGACCTGGCTCGCGCCCACGCAAGCGATCGTGTTGCCTATCGCGGATCGTGTACACCCCTTTGCGCGCGAGGTCGCGGGCACGTTGGCCGGCCGAGGCATCCGGGCCGAGGTGGACGCCCGCAACGAGAAGATCGGGCTGAAGATCCGCGAGGCCCAGTTGGCCAAGATCCCGTACATGCTGGTGGTCGGCGACCGCGAGGCCGCAGCAGGCACCGTGTCGGTTCGCCGGCGCGACGGCCAGGAACTGCCCGGCCAGCCGGTTTCGGCAGTGGCTGAGCACATCGAATCGGAAATTCGTTCGCGTGGAGCCGGCCCCTCCACGGGAACAGGACCCGTGCCCAAGGGCCGGGCGTGATGCGCCGGGGCTCGGCGGAACAGAACCGAGCGGACGGACTGAGTCGGTAAAGGAGGTCATCTATCGCAGGGAAACTTCGGGTTAACCAGGAAATTCGAATCCGCGAAGTGCGGGTCATCGGCCCCAACTCCGAGCAGCTCGGGATCCTTGCGATCGGCGACGCGCTCAAACGCGCCGAAGAAGCGGGGTTGGACCTCGTGGAAGTCGCGCCGACCGCCAGCCCTCCCGTGTGCCGGATCATCGACTACGGGAAATACCGGTACGAGCAGGCGAAGAAACAACACGGGGCCAAGCAGAAATCCGCGCAGCTCAAGGAGGTCAAGCTCCGCCCCTTCACCGACACGCACGACCTTGAGTTCAAGACGCGCCACGCGCGCGACTTCCTGGCCGAGGGACACAAGGTGAAGATCACCGTGATGTTCCGGGGCCGCGAGATGGCGCACCAGGAAGCGGGGCGGAACGTGCTGGCCAAGGTGATCGAGCAGTTGGGATCCGCAGCGCAGGTCGAACAGCAGCCGCGGATGGAGGGTCGGAACATGAGTATCTTGCTGGCGCCCAAACACTGAAAGGAACCACGATGCCACGAACGGGAAAAAAGATGAAAACACACCGGGGCGCGCACAAGCGGTTTCGGACCACGGGGTCGGGGAAGATCGTCCGCAAGCGCTCGGGCAAGCGCCACCTCTTGAGCCACAAGAGCGCGCGTCGAAAACGCGGCTACAGCCTGCCCGCGGTGCTCAGCCCCGCGCAGCAGGACATGATCAAGCGTCTACTTCCCTACGGGGGAAAGACCTAACACGCACGACCGTATCAGATTGAAAGGAGTAATCGATGCCTCGCACCAAAGGCGGACCCAAAACTAAAGAACGACGACGCAAACGCCTCAAGCTGGCCAAAGGCGCCTTCGGCGGCAAGAGCCGCCTCTTCCGCACCGCGACCGAGCTGGTGGACAAAGGACGCCAGTACGCGTTCCGCGACCGCCGCGCGCGCAAGCGAGACTTCCGCCGGCTTTGGATCGCCAGGATTTCCGCGGCCACGCGGATGGAAGGCCTGTCCTACAGCCAGTTCATGGCCGCGCTGAAAAATCTGGGCGTCACGCTGAATCGCAAAGTCCTTGCAGAGCTGGCGATCGCGGATCCCGCGGGATTCTCCAAGATCGTGAGCCAAGCCAAGACCAAAACTGCAACGGCAGCGTAACCGGACGGATTGGGAAACTTGAGAGGGGCGCGCAAGCGCCCCTCTTCGTTTTTCAGGATTGAGAAATGAGCGGGTCCAGGGCCAGATCAAATGCTGCGCACGGCATGCCGATGCCCCAGACTTCCAGGACCGACGGCGACACTTCGCCGATCACGCCGATCGGCTGATCGTCTATGAGAATGGTTCCCGCGCGGCCGTCGATGAAAGTCGGGTGCTGGACCGGGTCGAGACGATAGTTCACATTCAGGGCGTAACAGAGATTTTCCAACGCAGCGTGGACTTCGGAAAACGCAGCCTCCGCATGAGCGATCAGCACGGCGGCTCGCATGTCCGTTCGACAACCCACTTCTGCGGCGGGGTCGACGGTCACGGCCTCGCCCACCTCGAACACCCGATGGGGATACACCGCCTTGGAGCTGGCCGCCTCCACGCGAAGCAGCGACGCCAGCAAATGGGGACGGAGCACCGCGAAGGTTTCGACCATGGGATTGTCCACCTCGACCAACCCACTTTCGACCGTCCGATCACCCATTCGCTCCACCACCTCGTGCCGCGAGGTAAGGATGTTGTCCATGGTTTCCTGGAAGCCCAACCCGGTCAGGAGCTCGCGTACGCGGTCCGCATAGCGCTCGATCGCCGACAGTGCGCCCACCGTGAACTGGCCCGGCATTTCGGGCGCGAACGAGTCGTAGCCGCGCGCGATGGCGATGTCTTCGACGATGTCGATGGGGTGCAGGATGTCGTCGCGGTGAGACGGAGGCGTGACCTTCAGGGTCGGACCCGATCCTGACACGCGATGGCCATATCCGGTGAGGAGGCGACCCGCCTCCGGCGGCCGGATCGACTCACCCAGCACCTGCTCGATCAAGTTCAACGGAACGGAGATGGCTTGGGTGATCTCCCGCGGCGTGATTATCTTGCGTCCCATGGGCGTGGCCCAGGGGTAGTCGATGGTCACGGGTTCGACCGTTGCGCCGCGATCAGCCAGGTTGGCGGCCCAGATATTCACGGCTAGGACCACCATGCGCAGATCCGTGCCCGTGACTTCGACCAAGAGATCGTCATCACCCACCGCGACCGCGCCCAGGGCTTGGCTGTTGATGATCGGCGGGAACGAGAGGACCTCCCCGCGCGCATCGACCAACAACGGGTACCGCGGGCTGTCGGCGATGATCTTGCCGTATGCCATGCCCTTGGGATGTTCGGCCAGAATTTCGCGCAGGGTCATGGTCCGGTCAACGCCCAGCGGCACGAAACTGGCCTCATCAGGCGCTGAGGTCGTGTACGACACCGGAAAAACGATTTTCTGCAGCGGGTACAGGCCGATGGACACGGTCTGACGCTTGCGGCCGTACAACTCGGCGAGCTTCTCCTGCGTCTGGATGAACTGTGTGAGCAGCGTGTCCGTCACTCCGACATTGCGCGCCACGCAGGCCCCGATGTAGGGCCGCACCTGACGGACGTCGGCCGTCACCTTGATGCGGTGCGCGCTCGACGGCCGAGCTGCCCTTCGCGGCGGCTTCGACGGCTTGATCGGCCGCAAGTGCCGCGCGATCCCTTCCACGCACCACAGATCCGGTCGGTTCGTATCGTTCAGCTCGATGCGCAACTCGCCAGTGGCTTCGACATACTCCTTCAATTCGCCTTTGACCAGAGAAAGCGAGGATTCGAGTTGCGCAGGGGTGAACTGTTTGTTGGCAAGGGCTTCGAGATCGGACTTCAGAACTGTAATAGTAGGCATGTCGTACTACAAGGTTGCTGTAGCGCGGTGGGCGCGAAGCTGTTCAAGGTCTGGCGTGAAGAGATCCCGGATGTCCGATAACCCCAGCGCGGTCATCGCCATCCGATCCAACCCCAACCCCCAGGCAATGACAGGGACTTTCACCCCCAACGGTCGCGTGACCTCCGGTCGGAACAGGCCTGCACCGCCCAGTTCCATCCAGCCCAGCTTGGGGTGCCTGGCGTGCATCTCCACCGAGGGCTCGGTATATGGGAAATACGCGGGGAGGAACTTGACTTCGGGGGCGCGCGCGACTTCTACGGCAAACAGGCGCAACAGGCCCAACAACGTCCGGAACGTGATGTCCTCACCCAGCACAATGCCTTCCACCTGAAAAAAGTCCGGCGCGTGCGTGGCGTCGACCTGATCGTAGCGAAAGCAGCGCGCGATCGAAAAGTACTTGCCCGGAATCTTGGGCCCGCTCGCCATGGTGCGCGCAGAAACGGATGTACCCTGGCTGCGCAGCACCAGGCGCCTGGCACGTGTGGGGTCGAACGGATAACGCCAACCCACCGAACCCGTGCCCTTGCCGTTCTCATGCGCGCGGGCCACGTTGGTGGCGAACGGCTCTGAAATCGGCTGTGATTCGCGCGGTTCGCGCACGAAGTACACGTCGTGGATCTCGCGCGCGGGGTGAAACTGCGGCATGAAGAGCGCGTCCATGTTCCAGAACTCGTTTTCAACCAGCGGACCGCGCATCTCCTCGAAGCCCATGGACACGAGTCGCGTCTTCACTTCATCCAGAAACGCCCGATACGGGTGTTTGCGCCCGCCGAACACCCGCGCGGGGCGCAATCCGATGTTGTATTTGCGAAACGTCTTGCCGCGCCATGCTCCGTCTTTGAGCAAGTCGGGCGTGAGCTGTGAGATTTCTTCGGACAACCCGAGGCCGCGCTCGCGAACGGCTCGGGCAAGCGCAGCACCGACGTCGGTCAGCGCGAACGTGCGTTCTTTATCTTCATCGATTCGGAAGATCCCCTTAGCCTTACCGCGCTTGGTGAAATGTTGTTCGACCAGACGATCCGACGCAGTCGCGGGTTCGTTCATCACCCGCGATCCTGCCCGACCCAGTGTTTCAATTTCGTGTTGCAGCGCCTGCAATTCGCCAAGGTCAGCGCCCGGCACGGCCTCCAGCACGCCGCCTTCACCAATACGAATCGCACCCAGTCCCTTCAGCGTTCCAACCGCGCCGCTGACTTCGTCCGGCTCCAGCCCACGACCCGATCGTAAATCCCCGACGGTCAACCGCTGGCCTTCGGAGAGCCACTTGAGTATGCGAAGCTCGGGGATCAAATCGGTGGCATAGCGCTTTCCGGCCTCGGCCAGCGCTGCCCGCCGCGTCACGCGCTCGCTCTCTACGCGGACCGCGCCTTTGGTGAGCAGCCACCCCAGCGCCATGGAGAGCTGCGACGCAGCCAGCCCGCTCCCCTCTCGCAGCGCCACTTCGGATGCCGCGGATTGATCGCCAAACGCGCGAAACACGCGAGCCTCCAGCGGATGGAGACCATCCAGAAGCGCCTGAATTTCTGGGGAAAGCATGGGACGGGATGCTAGCAAAGGGCCTGGGGGAAGTCAACGAATGCAGATTGAATGCCGGGCTGGCATGTAATAGAATCCCGCTATGTCCGACGACATTCCCAGATCCCCGCTCACCGGCCGCCGCGCCAGCAAGTTGGGCGACGAGATGGCGCTTGCCAAAATCGAACACGCGCGGAGCATGACCATGGAGCAGCGCCTCCTCGTATCCCTGGAACTCTCCGATATGTGCCTTCTGCTGAGGCGCGAGTGTTCCGACAAGCACTAAAGGACATTGTTCGCCGCCTCGAACAGGCAAAGGCTGATGGCCTGCTCCGCGGGTATGCGTTAATCGGCGGACTGGCCACGGGAGCCTGGGGCGCACCGCGCGCGACCCAGGATATCGATTTTGCCGTCGCAACAGCCGGCGACCACCCTAAGCTCGCTCAGGCGCTCGGGGCCCGATTCCGTTCGGGAGGGCCCGACGATCCTTTACCGGGGGTGTTTACGCTCTCAGTCCAAACCGGAGGCGACTCCATTCCCATTCAACTGGTCGTACTCCCGCCTCGGTGGATCGAGATCGTGATGAATCATGTCCAACCGGCAACGATTCTGGACTCATCCGTACCTGTCGTCTCGTGGCAGGCTCTCGTTCTTCTGAAACTCTACGCCGGTGGACCGCAGGACCTGTCGGACGCGAGAGCGATCCTCGCAGTCAGGCAACCGAAACCTGAGGAGATCAGGGAGATGTCGAGCCTAGGAGCCTGTCCGAGTAATCGGCTTGTGTCGGCTATCCATTTCGTGTATAGTTCGCGGGACCCTTGCGACGAACGGAGGCCCCATGAGCAAGACGTATCGGCCCTACGAACCGGACCAGGTGT
>JBFLXB010000030.1 GCA_040757335.1 Nitrospirota bacterium
GCCCCCGCTCCCAGGGTCCTGAACTGCGCAGACTCGCAGGTTGCTCAAAAAGCTCCAGCCGCAAGGCCGCAGCGAGGAGGAAACCGGAGCGTACTGGTTCGTACGTGAGGATTTCCGACGAGCGAGAACGCAGCGGATGGACTTTTTCAGCAACTTGCTAAAGCTTGATGTCGATGTGCGCCCGCCCGCGGAGCTGCCGCAGCCAGCGGTGGTAGAAGTCGGTGGCCTGCTCCTGATACACGAACTCTTCGGCCTGACGCCTGACGTCCTCCAGCGGCCGAACCGATCCGGACTCAATGTCCACGACGTTGATGACGTGGAAGCCGACCGGCGAGATTATGACGGGGCTCACGTCACCCGGGCGCATGTTCTTCAACGCCGTGTCGATCTCCGGAAGCAGTTCCCCCAGCCGGACGAACCCCAGATCGCCGCCGCGGGCGGCCTCCGCACCTTGCGACCGACGGCGCGCGAGTTCCCCAAAATCCGCCCCGTGAGCGGCTTCGGCGCGAACGGCGTCGGCTTCGGCTCGGGCCGAGGCTGTTGCCGCGGGATCGCCGCCGGCCGGCGCTTTGATAAAAATTTGCCGGATCCGGTATCGGGTGGGACGCGTGAACCGATCCGGGTGTGCGCGGTAGTACGCGTCCACGTCGGATGAATTGATCATGAGTCGCGATCGCACTTCGCGGTTGACCAGCTTCACGATCGTGAGTTCGTCTTGAACCCGTCGCCGGATCTCTTCGGAGGACGCGCCGTTCAAGCCGTCCAGGCGACGCTCCTCCGTGAGCGCCTGCACGGCGGCTCGGGCTTCGTCGTCCGTGGCGGTGAGGCCCAGCGCGCGGGCTTCCTGCAGCAGCAACCGTTGGTCGATCAGCGACTCGAGCGCGTCGCGGAACGTCGGGTCTTCCCGCCGGCCGTCCACTCCGGGCAGGATTTCAGCCAGGAGATTGAGCGCGGCCAGCGACCGCGAGGCGTCCACTTCGCTGGCGGTGATGAGCTCGTCGTTGACCACGGCAACCAGCCGGTCCGCGGCGGCGCCGGCAAGCGGCGTCGCCATCACCACGGCCGCGACCAGTGCCGCCATGACGCGGGTCAGCCTGCCACTCCTGCGCTGGGGGTGCAGCCGACTCATGTCCGCGCCGTGGTCTCCAGTGGGGACGATGCACCAAGACGATTGAGCAATTCGACCAGGCGTTCGAACACGAGGCTCCAGCCTCCGCCCTGGTGCGTGATCATGAACGCGTAGTCGGACAGGAACCGGACCGCACGCGGGTAGGCGCGAAGTAGCGCGTCCACCGCCTCCTTGGGCAACGGGGCGCGCGGGGTGGCGGCCACCACGATTCGGCGTTCGTCCGCTTCGACCTTCGCAATCCGCAAAGTACGCGCGAGACGCTTGATTTCCATCGCCTCGAAGAGCCTCACGACGGGCTCCGGCAACGGTCCAAAGCGATCCTGGAGTTCCGTCCGTAGCGCGGTGAGCCGCTCGGCGGTCTCCGCAGAACCGATCCGCTTATAGATGGCGAGTCGGTCGTACGCGTCGGGGACGTACTCTTCCGGGATGAAGGCCGAGACCGGCAGGGTCAGCACCGGATCGATCTCCGGCTCGTGGTCGGCGCCGCGCAAGGCGTCCACGGCCTCCTGAATCATCTTGAGATACAGATCGAACCCCACTGCGGCGATGTGCCCGGACTGTTCCGCTCCCAAGAGGTTGCCCGCGCCTCGAATCTCAAGGTCCCGCGCCGCAATCTTAAACCCGGATCCGAGTTCGGTAAACTCCTGCAACGCCTCGAGTCGCCGGTGCGCCTCTTCGGACAACGCGGTTTCCGGCGGCACCAGAAGGATCGCATAGGCCTGGCGGCCCGATCGCCCCACCCGTCCGCGGAGCTGGTAGAGCTCCGCCAAGCCGAACCGGTCGGCGCGGTTGATGAGGATGGTGTTCGCCGAGGGAATGTCCAGCCCGGATTCGATGATGGTGGTGGAGAGCAGGAGGTCGGCTTCTTTCGCCAGGAATTTCGCCATCATCCGCTCGAGCTGTCGTTCGCTGAGTTGGCCGTGGCCGACCACCATCCGCGCTTCCGGCACCAAGCGCCCCAGTTCCTCGGCCACGCGTTCGATGTCGGCGACCCGGTTGTGGACGACGAACACCTGACCGCCGCGAGCGAGTTCCCGGCGCACCGCGTCGCGGATGATCTCAGGGTCCCACCGGGCCAGGGTGGTGCGAATCGCGAGCCGATCAGCCGGCGCGGTTTCGATCAACGACAGGTCGCGGATCGAGCCGAACGCCATCTGGAGCGTGCGGGGAATGGGCGTGGCGGTCAGCGTGAGCACGTGCACGTTTTTCCGGAGTTCCTTGAACCGTTCCTTGTGGCGCACGCCGAACCGTTGCTCTTCATCGACGATGACGAGACCGAGGTCGTGAAAGACCACGTCCTTCTGCAGCAGGCGGTGGGTGCCGATCACGATGTCCACGCGGCCGTCGGCCAGACCGGCGAGCACCTCGCGCTGCTCGGTCGGCGGCCGGAACCGGCTCAGTACCTCGACCCGCACCGGAAACGGCGCGCAACGCGCCGCGAACGTCCGCCCGTGTTGTTCGGCGAGCAGCGTGGTCGGGACCAGCACCGCCACCTGCTTGTGATCCATGACAGCCTTGAACGCGGCGCGCAGCGCGACCTCGGTTTTGCCGTACCCCACGTCGCCGCACACCAGTCGGTCCATGGGCCGCGGTCTCTCCATATCCAGCGTGACCTCCGCGATCGCTCGGGCTTGATCGGGCGTCTCCTCGTATTCGAACCCGGCGGCGAAGTCCCGGGCCTCCATGCCGTCGGGTGCGAAGGCATGGCCCTTGGCCACTTCGCGTTCCGCGTACAGCGAGAGGAGATCGGCCGCCATTCGCTGGATCGCGCGTTTGACGCGCTGCTTGGTCTTGACCCAGCCGGTTCCGCCCAGCGCCTCCAATCGCGGGGTCTTGCCCTCCACGCCGCCGTACTTCTGGACCAGGTCGAGCCGATCAATGGGGACGTATACCTTGTCGCCGCCCAGGTAGCGCAAGACCAGGAACTCGCTCTCGGTGCCGCCCATGGTCATGCGGCTCAGGCTCTCGTAACGGCCGATCCCGTATTCGGCGTGCACTGCGAGATCCCCGGGCCGCAGCTCGTCGATGGACGACAGGAACGGCGCGAGGCGGGCGCGACGTGCAGGCCTGGCAAGGCGCTCCTTGCCGAGCAACTCTTCCTCGGTGGTCAGCAGAAGCCGCGAGGCGGAGTCGATCAGTCCTCCGGACAGTTCCCCGACCGTGACGAACACGGGGCTTGAAGCGGTCGCGTCAGCCAAACCGTCGGGTGGAAGCTCGGCAACGGGCACTCCGTGATCCGCGGCCGAGGTCTTGAATCGCCCGACCTGCTCGGCGCTCCGACAGACGACCACGGCGATACACTCGCGGCGCCACGTGTCCAAGCGCTGGAACGCCTCGGCAATGGATGGTCTCGCTGCGCCGGGTCCGAATCGGTCCGGCGCGCCGTGCTCGACCGACAACGCGCTCCAGCCGCGCGGTGCCGCGATGGCCAGCGAGTGGAGGGTGACCACGCGTCCCAGGTGCAGCGCGCCTTCCGGGGCCGCCAGGCAACCGTCGAGCGGCGGATCGGTCAACAGGTCCGGTTCGTCCAGCACCAACAGGGTATCGAGTCGAAGGTACGAGGGCAGGGTGGAGTCGGCGTCCGCGTGGACAAACGCGGGGGCCGGGCCCACCACCACGCGCTCCACATGTCGTTGCGAGCGCTGGGTCAAGGGATCCACCAGTCGTAGGGACGACACCTCGTCCCCGTCCAACTCAATGCGAATAGGCGTCTCCGCCAAGGGCGAGAAACAATCCACGATCCCTCCGCGGATCGCCGCCTCACCTGGCAGCGTCACCGTCGACACCACGTCGTAGCCTGCGCTCACGAGAAAGTGCGACAGCTCCTCGCGCGCGACGGTCTGACCGACTTCAATGGTTCGGGTGTATGCGCGGAACGCGGCCGGCGCGATGAGCGGAGCCCGGAGCGCGTCGATCGGCGCCACCGTGACGGCGGCGGATCCCTCCAACAACGCGGCCAGCGCCGCGACCCGTCGCGCTTCCAGGTCGATGGGCGGGGGGAGCGAGGGATTCCAGTCTGGGATGACCTGCACCGAGGCCCGCTCACCGGACAACGCCGAGACGAATCGGAGGTCGCCGGCCAACGTATCCGCGGCGTCGAGCGACCCCGTGATCACCAACACCGGGCCCGCGGCAGCGGCCTCACGCACCACCGCGGACTTGGCCGGCGGGCGAAGCCCTGACACGTGAACGCGGGCCTCCCCGGAACGAAGCGCCTCGCGCAGGTCGATCGACGGCACGCTGATCAAGGGAACAGTCACGGACGGGCTGGTGAGAGGCACTCGGCTGGTCAGGTCCTGGTCGGTTTGGCGGTCGCGCGGTCCAAGATGCGGCGCACGAGCCCGCTGGTGGACGCGCCGGGCACGAGGGGAAGGGAGACGACCTTCCCGCCGCGGGCCTGCACTACCTCGCGCCCCACGATCCGGTCCACCGGCCAGTCGCCGCCCTTGACCAGCACGTCCGGCTGGAGTGCCGCGATCACGTTGCCGGGGTCCGGCGCGTCGAAGATCGTGACAAAATCCACGCACGCGAGCGCAGCCAGCACCTCGGCCCGCTCCTGCTCCGGCACGAGCGGCCGCTCCGGCCCCTTGAGCGCGGAGACCGAGGCATCGCTGTTGATCGCTACGATCAAGAGATCACCGAGCGAACGGGCTTCCTGCAAGTAACGCGTGTGGCCGATGTGAAGGAGATCAAAACAGCCGTTCGTAAAGACGACACGGCGACCATCTCTCCTGGCAGCCGCCGTGAGTTGGGCGAGTTCAGAAACCCTCTTGAGCTTGGGCGTTGTCAACAAGTCGCTGCTGGAAACTATAACCGTTTGCCCGGCGGGGTTGCAAGAATTGCCCTTCCCATTTACGGGGTCGCGCGCCTGTTTCCACTCGTGGGTTCGGTCTCTCTGTACGCGACCGGGCTACTCGGCTTCAATCTGTTCTTCGGCGACGCCTACAAAGGCAGCGGTAGCCTGGAGGGCGGAGGGCATCTCGGTGCGGGGGCGGGGCTGCTGAGAGCCACGATTCAGTGAGGACGTCGGTCCAACGACATTCTGATGCGAACAGGCGACAATCGGTTTCTGGGTTCCCGCCCCGAGGGAATGACGTATCAGGAGAGATCGCCTTCAGGACTTCTTCGGTCTGTCCCGTTCCAGGGTTTCGATCACCCCCGCCGCCAATAACGGAAACATAATCTCGTGGTGTCCCGTCAGCGTGTAGCCTCGACCGCCGGCTTGGGTGGGGCGGCGGACCACGTTGGTGACGGGGCGGTAGTGTTGGGTGAAGTCCATGTTCACGGTGGTGAAGTTGACGACGCGATGGCCCAAGTTGCGGGCAATGGTCACGGCTTTGAGGAACACCTCCGGAAGCAGAACCGCTGATCCCAAGTTGAGATACACGCCGCCTTCGAGGTGAGCGACCACGGCGGTCAGGCGCTTGAAGTCTTCCAGCGACGTCGCGCCGATTGCGGCGCCGTCGGCCGAGGGGTGCATGTGGATGATGTCGGTGCCGATCGCCACGTGCACCGTCGCTGGGATGCCCAGGCGGCTGCAGGTGGCCAGCAGACTCATGTTCTTGTACGGAAACTTGCCGCGCAGGATCGCATCGCCCACGGCCTGACCCATGCCGAGGCCGCGCTTCGCGCCGGCGCTGATCGCGGCGTTGAGCAACTCCGCGGTGTCGCGGGCCATGCCGAAGCTGCCGTCGTCGATCCCGGCCTCCACTTCCTCGGATGTCTTGCCTACCAACGCCAGCTCCAGGTCGTGGATGATCCCGGCGCCGTTCATGGCGAGGCATGAGACCACGCCGCGTTTCATCAAATCGATCAGAATCGGATTCAGCCCGACCTTGATGGGGTGGGCGCCCATGCCCACGATCACGGGGCGGCGGGTGCGGGTGGCACGCGCGATGTCGGCGATCACGGCCTTGAGCGTGCGGGCCGCGAGGATATCGGGCAGGGTGTCGAGGAAGCTCGCGAGGCTTTGGCCCTTGCGGTGGGGCCGGCCGATGTCTTCGACGCGGACTTTGCTGGGGCGCGATTGCGTGGAATAGGTTTTGACCCTCGAGAAGTCGAGGGGCGGGAACCGTGGACTGCGGCGGCGGGGCTTCAACGCAGGGTGAGCGAATTCGGGTCGGTGGCGCCGAATCCCGACGGGACGGGGGTCACCGGCCCGGTGGGAACAGGGCGTCTTCCACCAGCTCGCACAACACGTGTGCCAGCGTGATGTGCGTTTCTTGAATGCGCGGGGTGCTGTTGGACGGCACGATGAAGGCGTGATCGACCAGGGACGCGAGCTTTCCCCCGTCCTTGCCCGTGAAGGCGATCGTCACCATCCCCAGGGGCTTTGCCGCGTCGACGCCGCGCAACACGTTGGGCGAATTGCCGCTGGTGCTCAACGCGATCGCCACGTCGCCTTTGCGCCCGAATGCCCGCACCTGCCGGGAGAAGAGGTCCTGAAAGTCGTAGTCGTTGCTGATGCTGGTCACGACCGAGGGGTCGGACGCCAACGCGATGGCCGGCAGCCCGTCGCGGTCGCGGTTGAAGCGGTTGACCAACTCGCCGGCGATGTGGGAGGCGTCGGTCGCGCTGCCCCCGTTGCCGAACAGCAGCACCTTGTGGTCTTTCTTGTACGCCGTCACGATTTTTTTGGCTACGTCGGCGATCTGGTTCTCGTATTGCGCCAGGAACGCCTCTTTGACCGAGATGCTGTCTTTGAACGAGCGGCGGATTTGATCGATCATCACGAGTGGACGGTCGGTTCCGAGCGGTTGAGACCCGGCGACATCTTAAGCACGGTGCTCAAGGTTGTCAAGGTGAGGTCGGGGGGGTATCATCTGCTACGCGTCGTGCGCAGGGATCGCGCGCGGCGCACTTAACCCGGATTATTCATGAATCTTTCTGCTGCAACCGCGGATCCGCCGCTGCACCGGGCGGTCTCGCCGCTCAGTCGGTCAACGGACTGCAGGGAGTACGCCTCCCTCCTTCGCGGCTCCGAGCGCCCGGCTCGCTGGCGTTTGCGCGGTTTCGCGACGAACGCTCATGAATAATCCGGGATAATGGTCCAATTGAGCGATCCTTACACGTGGTGGTCGGCGGCGATCTGGGCGCCGGCTGCGTCGGCCGCGCTCGCGGCCGCGGGCGCGGGCTATGCGTTGACGCGGCGGTTGGTGCGCCGCGCCGCGCTGCAGCGACGCGACGCCAGGCGCGCCGGGTATCGCGCGATCGTTGACGACCTGTCGGACGCGAGACTGGGCGTCCCCACCGCCCCCGCCGAGTTGCCCGCGGCGGTTCTGACCGACCACGTGTTCCTGGCCTGCCTGGCCGAAGCCTTCGACTGCGCGTCTCCCGAGCTCCGCGCGCGGCTCATCGGGCACTGCGGACGATTCGGTTACGGCGAACGGTTTCGCGCGTTGACCTGCAGTCCCTGGGCGTGGCGCCGCATGGACGCGGCGCGGTGGCTGGGGCGCCTGGGACAGCGCGATGGTCTCCCGCATCTGATCCGGCTCACGGGTGATCGGTCGGCCCGCGTGCGATCGGCGGCCGTCGGCGCCCTGGGGGCCTTGCGCGATCCCGAGGCGTGCGACGCGCTCGTGAGGTGCCTGGACGAGATCGCGTCGGCGTTCGATCGTCGCGCGGTGCCGCCCGATGTGTTGACGCGCGCGCTCGTGGGCCAGGGTGCCGAAGCGGTGCCCGCGCTGTTGCCGCGCATGCAGAGCCGGTCGGGTGTGGTCAGGAAGATCGCGGTCGAGGTCTTGGCGTGCGCGCCCGAGTCCGATCCTCGCGTCCGAGGCGCCCTGTTGTCCGCGTTGGAAGACCGCGACGCGGAGGTGCGCGCCGCCGCCGCGAAAGCGATCGGGCACGTCAACGACACCAGTGCGGTGGCGCTGTTGGCCAAGTCCCTGTCGGATCCGGTCTGGTTCGTTCGTCTCCAGGCCGCTCGGGCGCTCGGGACGCTGGCGCTCCAGCGCGCGCTCCGCCCGCTGGTGTCGGCGTTGACCGATGAGTCGTGGCAGGTCCGCGCGGCTGCGGCGGACGCGTTGCGTCGGCTGGGAGAACCGGCCGTGCCCGCGCTGACCGAGTGTCTGTTCACCAGCCGCGACCGCTACGTCAAAGAACAGGTGGTCGAAGAGCTCCAGCGCACGCCGTTTCTCCACGAGCAAGTCGAAGCGCTCGACAGCCAGGTTCCCGGGGCGGTGTTTGCGGCGCAGCGCTTTCTGCGCGCAGTGGCGCGGCACGGCGCGATCACGGTGTTGCTCGACGCGCTGCGCACCCACCGGCGCGTCACCGTACGCCGGAGGCTCGCTCTGGCGTTGGGCACGGTGGACGTGCCGCGGGTCATCGCGGTCCTGCACGACCTGGCCGAACACGATCGGGATGCGGGCGTTCGTGAGGCGGCACGGCGCGCCCTGACGGGCCGCTCGGACCTCGCGGCCGGCGGACCGACCGCGAGGGAGCAAGCCGCGTGATCGATTCGGTGCTCTCGCCCATCGCGTACGCGTTGGCATGGTATGCCGTGGCGGCGGCGATCGGCGGGCTGGCGCTCACCGCGTCGGCCGCGTGGCTGGTGTTTCGCCATCGCCGCGAGTATGAGTTGAGCCCGGACGCCGGCCCGCCGGACGGACGCACGATGCCCCCGGTGTCCGTGGTGCTGGCGACGTCGGACGACGACGCGTTGATCGGCGAGCGGTTGGACGCGCTCGGCGCGCTCGACTACCCCGCGTTCGAGGTGGTGGTGGTATCCAACGGGCCCATCAGCCCGCAACTGGCCCGCGTGATGAGCCGTTTACAGACCAAACCGGTCGATCTGATCTACCGTCCCCTGATCAAAACCGGACGCGTCACCGCGTGTTACCACAGCGCCGCCCCGCTCAACCTGACGGTGTTGGAAAAGGAGCGAGGAACCGCGGCCGACGCGTTCAACGCCGGGTTGAACGCGTCGCGGAGTCCCTATGTGTGCCTGGTCGAACTCGGCGCGTGGCTGGATCGCGCGGCGCTCACGCGGCTCATGGCTCCGGTCATGGACGACCCCGAGCGGGTCGTGCTCACGGCGGGCATTGAGCGCGTGATGAACGGGTGCGAGTTCCGTGACGGCGATGTCGTGGTGGCCGCGTGCCCGGGTCGGCCCGCGGTCGCGTGGCAGGTCCTCGACGGACTCCGACGCGCCATGCTGGCGATCGGGGCGGGGCCTTTGCTCGGCGCGGGCGTCGCGCCCCGATCGTGCGTGTTGGTCCAGAAACGGGAAATGCTCCGCGTGGAAGGGGTTCCGCCGAACGGGGGCGCGAGAGATCTCGCTGCGCTGGCCTGGAGCCGGCCCGGCCTGCGCTCGGCTATCGTGTCCCTGCCCGTGGCGTGGGCGCCAGTCCCGCTCACGCTCGCCGGTGTCGCCGAGCGGCATCGGGCCGACGCGGCCGCGGCGCTGGACGCGCTCCGGGGACTGTGGAGGCCCTGCGGCCGCATCACGCACACGGGCCCGGCCTGGCGCTTGATCCCACTCGCGCGCGGGGTGCGCACGGTCACGCCGGTGCTCGATGTGGCTGCCCTGGCGGTTGCGACCGCGGGGCTCGGCGGAGGCCTGGTGGATTTTTCGTGGCTGCTCGCGGTGTGGTTCAGCGTGCTGGTGGGCCGCACCGCCGTGTCGTCGGCCGCCATCCTGCTCCACGATCTGACGCCCAAACGGTATCCCACGCCCTGGGACGTGTGCCGGCTGTTCCTTGCCGCGTTGCTCGATCCCGTCCTGGGGCGGCTGCTGACCGCGTGGTGGACCCTCACCGCGGTGTGGCGCCGGGTCCCAACGCCGCCGGCACCGAGCCCGGAGCCGCAGGCTGCACCAGTCGGACTACAGAGCTAGCGCGGTTCCAGTCGCACCGCGCGCAGAAATCCGACGGCGAAGACCAGACCGCCGAACGCGGCGAGCGCGCTGAGGCCGAACAACGGCGCGGCACCCCACGCGGCATAGAGCGCGCCGTTGAGCAACGAGCCGCCGGCCGACCCGACGCCGTAGGCGAGGCTGCTGTAGAGCGTCTGCCCGGTCGACCGCAGGGACGGCGGCGCGGTCCGGTGCACGAGCGTGACCGCGGCCACGTGGAACGCGCCGAATGTGAGCGCGTGCAGCCCCTGCGCCAGCACAAGGCCCACCAGCCCGGGCGAACTGCTCATCACCGCCCACCGCGCGACCGCGGCGGCGAACGCGACCACGAACAAGCCTTCGGCGCCGATCCGTCCCATGGCACGCGCCGACCAAAACATGAAGACCACTTCGACCAGGATGCTGGCGGTCCAGAGCGCGCCGAGGGACCACGGCGCCCAGCCCCGGCTCTCCAGCCAGATGGAGAAAAATCCGTAGTAGGTGCCGTGGCTGAACTGCATCAGCAGGCATGCGAGGTAGAACCCGGACAATGCGCGTAATCCACGCACAGCGTGGGTGGAGACCGGAGACGCCAACGCGGGGAGGCGCGTGGTGGGGATCGCACAGGCGGCTGCGGTGGCCGCCGCGAACCCGCCGAGGATGCCGTACAAGATGACCCGATCGGACGACGCGGTTTTGAGCCAGACGCCCATCAACAGGGTGGCCACGATGAAGCCCAACGATCCCCAGAGCCGGATACGCCCGTAGTCGAAGCGTTTGAGTCGATCCAGGGTTTCGAGCGTGGTGGCTTCGACCAACGGCAGCACCGGGGCCCACGCCACCGCGAACACCACCATCACCGCCAAGACGCTCAAAAAGGTGGTCGAGACCAGAAACGCGGCGAACGAGAGCGTGGTGGCGGCGGACGTGGCGATGATCAGCAGCCGCCCGTGTCCCGTGCGATCGGCCACGAGCCCGAAGGCCGCGGGGACAAGAATTTTGAAGAGGGGCGGCATGGCCGCGACCACGCCGATCTGCCAAGGGGTGAACCCCAGGTGCAGGAGGTACAGATTGAAGTAGGGGAGGTAGACGCCGAGGGCCGCGAACGATCCGAAGTAAACGGCGATCAGCGCAAGCGCGGCCCGCACCGTATGGGCTAGGAGCCTGTCCATGAAAGGCCATCTGCGGCGTTGCTTCGCGATCCGGGCGGAGGGCGTCGATTTCCAGCCACTCCCTCGGAGCGGAGCGGATTGTCGGTCGGCCTTGCGTGCTCACGTACAACCCAGTACGCTCCGCGCGCAAGGACGTCCCTCCGCCTTGCATCTGGCCTTCCCTGAACAGGCTCCAACACGCGATTACTTGGCCCCGCTCCGAGATTCGGCGGGTTTGGCGTCGAACGGGATCAACAGGCGGGTTACGACCTCGCCCCGCCCGATGTGACGGTCCATTACCTCGATCACGTCGGCTTCGGTCTTCACCCGGTACCACACCCCATCGGGATAGATCACCACCGTGGGCCCGTATTCACACGCGTCCAGGCACCCCGCCTTGTTGGCCCGCACTTCGGCCTGCAGGCCGCGGCGCTTCACTTCGGACTTGAACAATTCCTGCAGCTTGGCCGATCCCTTGGCCGTGCAACTGCCGCGCGGGTCTTCCGCCGACCGTTCGTTGATGCACATGAAGATGTGATACCGGTACCGAGACATCGTCACCCCCGTTGGAGCGGCGTGGAGTATAGCACGGCGCGCGACCTGCGGCACGCGCGGCGATTTCCCCGGCACTCCCGTTGCCATGAAAACTGCAATATCCTTCGCGTGATGCCGGCGGCCCTCCGTGGGTGGGGCATTGGTTCGACGCGGGGTCGACGCCGTACTCCAAAAAAAGGGGGAGGCGCCGCTATGGCGCCGCCCCCTTCGTTTTCGGCGTCGCGATTACTCGGTCACTGGAACGCGTACCAAATATCGGTCTCTTCGCCGTTCGTCCCACTCACTACGACGTTGATGCTTGGGTAGGACGGGTTCACCTCTACCGCGTTGCCGTTACAGGTGGTGGGGAGCGTGATGGTGCCCGAAGTCGCGGTGGGGGAGAGCAGCGGGCCCTCGATGTCGCAGCCGTCTCCAGTCACCGATTTGACAAAGCCGTACATAGACACCTCCTCGATGGGGAACGTGACCGGGAGGTTCCACGCGAGCGTCACGGGGCTGCCCAGGGTCGCGCTGGCGCTGTGGCCCACGGTTGTTTCGACGCCGGCCTGAACATCAAAAGCCTCGGTCGTCGAAGCCTCGAGGACGCGGGTGTAGCTCTGGGTGGTCGAGTCCGAGAAGGTCACCTCGATGGTATACTCCGTGCCCGCCGGCGGAAACGCGTCGGGGCTCACCTGATACCACCAGCTGTTGGCGTCGACCAGATCGAAGTGTTCGGTGGTCACGCCCCCGTCCGTGAACGTGCCGGCGTTCTTGGTCAGGGCGATCGTTTGAGTCGTTCCTCCGATGGGCCCGGTGATCGCGGCCGACTGGACCACGCCGACGGGCGCTCCGACCTGGACTTTCAGCGCGTAGTACACGCCGTCGCAACCGGTCTGGCAGGTGGTGCCCAGCATGCGCCGTTCGGTGATCAGTCCCACCTGGGCCCTGGCGCGTTCTTGGTTGCCGTAGAAGAGCCAGCGTCCGTCGGATTGTTTCTTGAAGATCAGACCGTCGCCGTCTTCATCCACGATTTCGTCAACCGTCACTGCGCCTTGGCTCAAGCTGGCCGCGCCCGCAACGCCGATGATGTTGTTGGCCGCGTCGAAATCAACCACGTGGTCCACGCGGAACGCGTTGAACGTCACGCCGGCAAAGTCCTGGGCAAAACCCTCTGCGTCCTGATTCTCGTCAAGGCCCCGACTGAGGTAGTCCGCGTCGTAGAACGGGAGGAGATCGGCGGCTGTCAATGCGTCGCCCTTCGTGTTCGCCGTGTTGGCCAGGTCCTGCAACGTGGCCAGGACGCCGTCCAAGGCGGCCTGCTCCTCGGGGGTCGTGGGGATGTAGGCCGACGTAAAGCTGGTGCTCGTGATCCCGTTCTCGGTGACGGTGGTGCTCGCCGTGACCGTCCCGCCGCTGATCGTCAGGTCGGTTTGCTGCGTGCTGGTCCCGTCGTCGAGTGAGATGACGTGCGTGGTCGTGTCGACTTGGAGCACGTCCAGCACCCCGTCGAACCCGCTGCTGTCGGCGTCAAAGGGCGTGGTGAGCATATCGAACTGGGCCGGGTCCAAACCGGCGTCGACCAGCCATTTCTTCACTAAGTTCTCGACGACGGAAACGATCACCTGCAATTCGGTATCCGAAGGCGGCGGTGCGGCCGTCGGGTCCGCAAACGCGGCGTCGATCGTGTCGCCTTGTACCTCGTACCAGGTCCGAATGATCAGATCGGTGAGGGGATGGACGTTCACCGTGCCGGCCGTCTCGCCCACGCTGTACAGGAACGAGCCGCCGCCCACGTCGACTTGCAACAGAAACGGCGGTGTCATGCCGGTCACGTCCAGGCTGTACGTGCCGTCGGTCCCCGTGGTCGCCGTCGCCGTGTCCCCAGCGGCGTCCTTGATCGAGATCGTGGCGCCGACGATCGCCGCCCCTGTGGCCGCGGTGCCGGTGACCGTGGTGGCCGCCGGGGAGGAAGAACCTCCTCCTCCATTGCAGCCCGCGAGAAGTATGAGTCCCAGGAATGCTCCCAGGCTCTCCAACCTCACCCTGGCCTGCTTCATTGAATCCCTCCTTGTCGAAAGCGCATGACGCGAGCGGGACCCTTGTCCCGTCGGCGCATGGAGAAGGAGTCTAGCTTGCTGCGACAACCTGTCAACACGTACCCACAGCCTCATCCCGCGGAGGGGTTCCTTGACGCTTGAAATCCGCAAGGAGCTAAGCTGGGCACCTGTCTTCGCGGCACGCCGTCGCCCCGGCCGCGGAACCGCTTGCCTTGAGGGTTTAGCCGTTGCGTCGATTACTTCGCGACCGCCAGAGTCTCACGCCGCACGAGATTCGCGAGGGGGTGGGCGTGACCGCGGGGATCTGTCAGGGAAAGCGTGCGACACGAGGTCGCACACGACGTTGTCGGGACCCCTTCTACGCAAATCCCGGGGCGGATGAAAACAGGGAGAACCGCCGCAAGCTCATCGCCTTCTTGACCCGCTGGAGGGCCAGTTCCGTTGCGGCCTCTCGCGGCAAGATCCGTTTCCGCGCGGCGGTTTCCAGCACCAGGCGCGTGTTGCGTCGCAGTTTGTCCTCGATGATCTGAAACACCGTGGACTCGCCGGCGCCCCGGTACTCCATCGCCGCGCAGATCACGCCTCCCGCGTTGGCGATAAAATCCGGCACGCACACGATGCCGTTCTCCGCCAGGATCTTTTCCGCGCCGAGCGTGATGGGGATATTGGCGCCTTCGACCACCAGCTTGGTCTTCAAGCGGTGAACATTGTCTTCGTTGATCACATCCGGGCGGGCAGCGGGAATCCAGATCTCACACTCCACGTCGATGATCGCGTCGCGGTCGATGGCCTTGCCCTTGGCAGACTCCGACACGCTTTTCCCTCGCTGTTTCAACCCAAACAATTCGTTGAGATCGAGCCCATCCGGATCGTGAACGGCTCCGGTTGAATCCGATGCCGCCACCAACACCGCGCCTTTGTCCGCCAGAAAGCGCGCCGCATGTTGGCCCACCGCGCCGAACCCCTGGACTGCAAACCGCGCTCGTTTCTTCGCGGCGATCTTGCAGAATTCCAGCGCCACGTCGGCGGCATGGCTGACCCCCCAGCCCGTGGCGCCGATTTCATCCAGTGGGATGCCGCCAAGCTCGCGGGGCACGCCGACCGCACGTCCGATCTCATCCTTCACCCAGCCCATACAGTCTTCATCCGTGCCCATGTCGGGTCCGAAGATATAGTCTTCCTCGTTGCGCAAGGCCTTGGCCAAGCCGCGTATCAGCGTTTCCTTGTCGGCCTTGGGCATCTTCGGATCTCCGAACACCACGGCCTTGCCGCCCCCGTGGGAAAGCCCGGCGGCTGCGTTCTTCAGGGTCATGGCTCGGGCGAGGCGGACGCACTCTTCGGTGCTCACGTCAGGGGCCATTCGTAGCCCGCCGATGGACGGTCCCGCGGCCACGTTGTCGACAACCAAGATCGCCTTCAACCGAATCGACGGCTCGTACACGTGGATGATCTTCATCGGCCCCAACTCGTCCGCGAATCGAAATAGATCCGTCATCTCGCCCTCCTCGATCACTCCAACCCGACCAGGACATATTGCACGTCAAACGCCCCGTATAATCAAGTGCGATTCTGTGGTAGCATCCCGTCTCGATGGACCTGTTCGCCGCCGACTCACCGCAATCCGCTGAGCCCCGCCCGCCGCTTGCCGAGCGGATGCGGCCCCGGAGTCTGGAAGAATTCGTGGGGCAGGAGCACCTGGTGGGCAAAGGAAAGTTCTTGTCCATGGTGCTGCAGACGGACCAGCCGCCGTCGTTGATCTTCTGGGGGCCGCCGGGATCCGGCAAGACCACGCTCGCGCACCTGATCGCCACCAGCACCAAGTGCCGGTTCGTGTTCTTCTCCGCCGTGTTGTCCGGCGTCAAAGAAGTCCGTGAACTCGTGGCCGAGGCGCGCGTCAGGCGGCAACGCGGGGAGCGCACGATCCTCTTCGTTGACGAGATTCATCGGTTCAACCGCAGCCAGCAGGACGCGTTTTTGCCGCACGTGGAGGACGGCACCATCGTGCTGATGGGCGCCACGACGGAAAACCCCAGCTTCGAAGTTAATGCGCCGTTGCTCTCGCGCTGCAAGGTGCTCACGCTCAAACCCCTGCGCGTCGAGGAAGTGGTGGCGGTGCTGCGTCGGGCGGTTCATGACCGGGAGCGCGGGTTGGGGGATTTTCACGTCGTGTGCGACGACGCGTTGTTGGCCGAGATCGCGGAGTGGGCCGAGGGCGACGCGCGGCGCGCGCTGAACCTGCTCGAACAGGCGGTCGCCCTGTGTCCGATGACCGACGGTCGATGCGTGCTCCATCCGGCCGAGGTGCGTGAAGCCGCGCAGCATCGCGTGCTGCTGTTCGACCACGGACGCGAAGAGCACTACAACGTGATTTCCGCGTTCATCAAGAGTCTGCGCGGGAGCGACCCCGACGCCGCGGTGTATTGGCTGGCGCGGATGCTGGAGGCCGGGGAAGATCCGTTGTTCGTCGCGCGCCGCATGGTGATCTTCGCGTCCGAAGACGTGGGCAATGCGGACCCGCAAGGTCTGGTCGTGGCCGTGGCCGCGTTGCAGGCCTTTCACGCGGTGGGCCTGCCCGAGGGGTGGATCCCGTTGAGCCACGCGGCCACCTACCTGGCGTCCGCTCTGAAAAGCAATGCCAGCTACGTCGCGTACCGCCGGGCGGCCGCTGAAATCCAAGAGACCGGCACGCTCCCGGTCCCCCTCCATCTTCGCAACGCCCCCACCAAGCTGATGAAGGCCGAGGGCTACGCGGAAGGCTACCGGTACCCGCACGACTTCCCGGGCCACGTCGTGGCGCAGCAGTATCTCCCCGATCAACTGGTGGGACGTCGCTACTACGACCCGAGCGACGAAGGCCACGAACGAGACATCCAACGCCGCCTCCGAGCCTGGCGAAAAGAGCCTCCGGAGGAGTGAGTCGTCCGCTGGTCGTGCCGTGCCCCGCTTGATTGTTCCCCAGGGGCTTGCTATCCTGGCGCCGCCGTGGGTGCCGCTGAAGAGCGCGAACGTGTGCGCCGGGCGGTGTTGGCTCGACGAGACCAACTCGCGCCCGAGACCCGCACGGAGTTCAGCCGGGCGATCAGCGAACGGTTCTGGAACCTGGAGGAACTCCGCGAGGCGGGCACGATCCATCTCTCGTTGTCCGTGGGCAGCGAAGTTTCGACCCAAGGCATGGTGACCGAAGCCCGCCGCCGGGGTGTCCGGGTGGTGGTGCCCGTGACCGTTCCGGCTGAGCGGCGTTTGCTCCTGACCGAACTCGTGGACGGCGTGACCCTGGTGCCGGGCCCGTTCGGTATTCCCGAACCCCCTCCGGAGGCGAGGGTCCCCGTGGCGATCGAGGCCCTTGGGGCGGTGGTGGTCCCGGGGGTGGCGTTCGACCCACGCGGCAATCGGCTCGGTTGGGGTGCCGGCTATTATGACCGGCTGCTGGCCGGCGTCGGACCGGGTATTCCGGTCGTGGCGCTCGCGTTCGAATGTCAGATCGTTCCGACGATTCCATCGCTCGGCCACGACGTGAGGATGTCGGTGAT
This sequence comes from Nitrospirota bacterium, assembly GCA_040757335.1. Taxonomy (NCBI): domain Bacteria; kingdom Pseudomonadati; phylum Nitrospirota; species Nitrospirota bacterium. The sequence goes on from JBFLXB010000030.1 coordinate 17,235, forward strand.
CGTCACGGAGCAGCGAGTCATCCGCTCGGGGGGCGAATTGATCATTGATCGATGAAAGTGAGCAAGAAGGGAGGGACGGGTGGCGGCGCGATTGATTGACGGCAAGGTCGTGGCCAAGGCGGTCAAAGAGGACGTGGCCGGGCGCGTCCAAGCGCTCAAAGCCAAGGGCATTCGGCCCGGACTGGCGACCGTACTCGTGGGGGACGACCCGGCGTCACACGTCTACGTGCGCAACAAGCAGCGGACGTGTGAAGAACTCGGCATGCACACCATCGGCCACCATCTGCCCGCCGCCACGTCGCAGGACGAGTTGTTGGGCCTAATCCATCGACTGAACGACGACCCCTCGATTCACGGCATTTTGGTTCAGTTGCCGTTGCCGAAACCCCTTCGGAGCGAGCCCATTCTCAGCGCGATGTCTCCGCACAAGGACGTGGACGGCTTGCACCCGTTCAACATGGGCAAACTGCTGATGGGGGAACCGCGGTTCGTGCCGTGCACCCCGGCGGGCGTGTTGACGATGCTGGACTATTACAAACTGCCGATCGAAGGGAAGACGGCGGTCGTGGTGGGGCGCAGCAATCTGGTCGGCAAGCCGGCCGCCCTCCTGTTGATGCACCGGCACGCGACCGTCACGGTCTGTCATTCCAAGACGCCGGATCTCGCGGAGGTCTGCCGACGGGCCGACATCTTGGTGGCGGCCATGGGCAAGGCGCGGTTCATCACCGGCGAGATGGTCAGGGACGGAGCCGTGGTGATCGACGTCGGAATCAACCGTCTACCCGACGGTCGGTTGGTCGGTGACGTGGATTTCGAGGCGGTGGCGCCGAAGGCGTCGTGGATTACGCCGGTGCCGGGGGGGGTGGGCCCCATGACGATCGCGATGCTCATGCAGAACACGCTGCTGGCAGCGTCGATGGCCGCGGACGTTGGGTCCCATCGCCATTGAGGATGGCGTGTCCGGCCGCGAAACGCGCCGGATGGTCTAGGAGACTATCGGAGATTTGACCAGCTAAGGCCGTTCAGGAAAGCGCCAGATGCAAGGCGCCGCGAGCACCGGAGCGCAGCGTACTGAGTTGTACGTGAGCACCGGAAGCGCAGCGGCAACGCAGCAGATGGCCTTTCCTGGACGGCCTCCGAAGGAGGGAGCATGCGGCGATTGCGTGAAGTGGTCGAGGCCGGGGACTTCGCGGTCACGGTAGAATGTGAGCCCCCCAAGGGGACGGACGTCACCACGGTGCTGGCCCGGACCAAGGGGCTGTTGGGCCGCGTCCACGGCATCAACGTGACCGACAATCAGGCCGCGGTGATGCGGATGTCGTCGCTCGCGATGTGTCGGTTGCTCTATGAGCAGGGGCACGACCCGGTGCTGCAGATGACCACGCGGGATCGCAACCGCCTGGCCATCCAGTCCGATCTGTTGGGGGCGCACGCGTTGGGCGTGCGCAACGTGTTGTGCCTGCGCGGCGACGACCCCACGGTGGGGGACCATAAGGATGCCAAGCCGGTGTTTGACTTGGACGCGGCGCAACTGCTCGGAGTCGTGAACGGTCTCAACGGCGGGAAGGATCTTGCGGGCAACGCCTTGAAGGGCACGACGGATTTTTTCCCCGCGGCCGCGGTCAGCCCCGAGATGCAGCCTCCCGATGGGCAACTGGCGGGCCTCGAAAAGAAACTTCGCGCGGGGGCCCGGTTTTTCCAGACCCAGGCGGTGTACAACCCGGATCGCTTCACGGCGTTCATGGAAAAAGCGCGCCCGCTGGGCGCGCGGATCCTCGCGGGGATCGTGGTGCTCAAGTCGGCCAAAATGGCCGAATACATGAACAAGAACATTCCCGGTATTTCGGTGCCCCAAGCGCTGATCGACGAACTGGCGGCCGCCGGCAAAGAGCAGGCGCTCGGGGTCGGGATCGAAATCGCCGTCCGCTTGATCGCGCAGATCCGCGACGCGTGTCACGGCGTGCACATCATGGCGGTGGGCGCGGATCAAGCCATTCCCGAAATTCTCGACCGCGCGCGTCTGGGATGACGGTGTCCGACCGGGTCACAATCCCCGATCTCCAACGCCGGAAATCCGAGGGGCGGCGGATCACGATGGTGACCGCGTACGACTATCCCTTCGCGCGTATCGTCGACGACGCGGGGATCGACGTGGTGCTCGTGGGCGATTCCCTCGGGATCGTGATCCAGGGGCATAAGACCACGTTGCCCGTGACCATGGACGAGATGATCTACCACACCCGCATGGTCTCGCGCGGAGTTCGGCGTGCGCTCGTGATCGGCGACATGCCGTTCATGTCGTTTCAGGTCTCCGACGAGGAAGCGGTGCGCAACGCCGGCCGGTTCCTCCAGGAAGGCGGAGCCGCCGCGGTCAAGCTGGAGAGCGTGCCGGCGATGATGTCGCGGGTGGCGGCGATCGCGGCCGCCGACATTCCGGTGATGGCGCACCTCGGGCTCGCGCCGCAATCCGTCCATAAGATGGGCGGCTACAAGGTGCAGGGCAAGACGCCGGGGACGGCGCAACGGTTGCTTGACGACGCCAAACGCGCGGAAGACGCGGGCGCGTTCGCCGTGCTCATCGAGGGCGTGCCCACGGCGGTGGCGCGAGAGATCACGCGGGCGCTCTCGATTCCCACGGTCGGCATCGGGGCGGGTCCCGGGTGCGACGGCCAAGTCCTGGTGCTGCACGATCTCCTGGGATTGTTCGACGAGTTCAGCCCCAAATTCGTCAAGCGGTACGCCAATCTCCGCGAGGCCGCCGTCGCCGCGCTGACCGCTTATCGTGAGGAAGTGATGGCGGGCAAGTTTCCTTCCGAGCGCGAAAGCTACTAGCGAGGCTGTCCAAGAGCGGCCATCTGCGGCGTTGCCGCTGCGCAGCCGGTCCTCGCGTCCGCACTTAGTACGCTCCGGTCCGGTGCTCGCAGCGCCTTGCATCTGACCACTCCTGAACAGCCTCCGCTTCGCGGGAGAACTTCTTAAAAAGCGGCCCTGATCACGGAGTCGAACGCCGAGGCGGTTCACGTTGACAAGGTTTTGGCTGGGTCGTTATAGTGGGGCTCCGGTCCTCCTTTGCCTTGGAGGCATGGGGCCGAAAGTCCTAGCTCTTCGTTAGGTCTTCTGCAGAATTGACGCGGGGTTAAGAATTCGATATTGTACCCCGAGATAACCCCGGGTTTTGCGTTTGTGAATCAGTGAGTTTGGTCGGAACACGCGAGGTGAGAGGAGCCGTCCCCCATGTCGAGTGCGACAAGTCAATTGCGTTATCAAGTCCTACCCGGTCCTGAGGGGCTGCTGCCTCCTTCGGCGTCCGCAATGGGGGTGGTGCTCCCCCAGGACGGCGAGGGATTGGTCGAAGGTGTCCTGACCGCGGAAGACCTGGCCCTGAAGGCGGCGGCGCGGGCCATGCTCACGCGCCGGAATCCGACGCTCTTTCCGGGTCCGCTCGTGGTCTGGGGATGGAACAAGCACACGCAGGAAAAAGCCAGCGTGGTCCTGGAGATCGCAGCCGAGATCCCGGGGGTCAAAATCATCCCCATGCCGGACTACCGGCCGATTTACCCCAAGATCGATCCCGAAGCCGTGATTAATCCCTGCCATCCCAACCTGACAATCTGGCACAACAAGATCGAGGCGTGCATCTTCGTGGGGGTGCATTGTCATTTTGCGAACGTGACCCTGAAAATGGTCCGCGCGGGCACGAACTGTTACACCATCGCGCTGTGCGCGGAAGCCGGGCACGAAGACGCGATGGTCTCGCTCCCGAAATGCGGGACCGAGAAGCTGCAGAAGATGGTCAAGGCGTTGCGGCAGGTCAAAAAAGAGGGCATCACGCCGTGGGCCCTGACGCCGAACGGCAAGCGCGAACTAGAGGCGGAGCGGGACCAGCGGAGAAAACAGCGCGAGGCGATTGCGTCGGCGGCGCCGGACTTCGCCCACGAACTCGTGGCGGGGCTGGACGAAAACGAGGAGTGAGTCATGGCTGAAGGGCTCGAGACCGAAGTCAAAACGAACCCCCAGGGCGACGTCATTACCACGACCGAAGCCCCCAAGAAGGAACAAAAGGAAAGCAAGGCCGCCAAACAACGGGTGGTGACCCCCGAACATCTCTTTTTCGAAGCGCCCCGCACCAAGACCTTTATTACCGGCAGCGAGGCCGCCAAAGAAGCCATTCGTCGGGCCAACGTTGATATCGCGATCTCGTATCCGATCACGCCGCAGAGCGAAACCATGCAGCAGGTCGGGTACCTCTACGCCGAAGGGTATCTCAAGGACTACTACCGGGGTGAAGAAGAATACGGCGTGATGTCCGCGGTGGCGGGAGCTTCGCGATCCGGCGTGCGCGCGCTGACCGCGACGGCGGGACCGGGGCTGATGCGCGGGATGGAGGTGATCACCTCGTGGCCGGGGGGCCGCATGCCGCTCCTCCTCATGGTGATGTGCCGCGTCATCAACGCGCCATTGGCGATCCAGCCGGACAACGTTGAGTTGTCGTATCTCCTCAATTGCGGCATTCTGGTTTTTCACGCAGAAAACCAGCAGGATTTCTACGACTTTCCGCTCAAAGCGTACGTCATCGCGGAGAAGTGCGAGGTGACGTTGCCTGCCGCGGTGGCGGTGGACGGGTTCTTCGTGACGCACGCCCGTGGGTGGGTCGAGTTGCCTCCGGAAGACATCAAGCTGCCTCCGCGCGACTGTTATCACGAAGCGGTGCCGATGATGGACAACGAGAACCCCCCGGCCCGCCTTTCGCGCGACGCGCCGATCCAGAAGAGCAACTTCATCAGCTATCAGATGCACGCGTCCTGGCAGCAGGAGATCTGGGCGGCCGTCGACCGTGCGCGGCCGTGGGTGAAGAAATATATGGGCGGGCTGATCGAAGTAGTCAATCCGGGCGCGGACACTATGATCGTGGCGTCGGGCAGCGCGGTGTCGCAGTCCCGCGAGGCGGTCCGACAGGCATCTGAACGGGGGGACCGCATCGGTCTGGTGAAGATTCGGTCGCTGCGGCCCTGGCCGACTCAGGAGCTGATCGAGGCGTGTCGGCACGCCAAGCGCATCATTGTTCCGGAGTTTAACTGTGTCGGTTGGCTGGCCAAAGAAGTCCGGTCGACGTTGTACGGGCACACCCAGGCCGAGATTGTTTCGGGGCCCAGGGTGTTCGGCGGGATGTCCATGCCGACGGAGCTGATCTTGGAGTACCTCTACAAGACGCCCAACGAGGCTCGGTTGACGGACAAGCCGTTGTCGATTTGAACCGGCGAAAGCCAAGAGGAGAAGACTCATGTCACTCGAGACACTAAAGATTTCGCCCGGCTTTGAGTCCTATATGCCCAAGGAGTACGTTGACCTGGTCGAGCGTGGACCTTACGGCCGTGAAGTCAAGGTCAGCGAGATGGGGACATTCAAAGAGATCCTTGAAGAGCACCCGATGTGCGCGGGGTGCGCCATGACCTTGTTCATCCGAACGGCGCTGATCGGCCTGCCGGCTCCCGAGCATACGGTCATTTTGGGCACCGCCGGGTGCGGCCGTCTCGCGCTGTCGCAGGCGTCGATTCCCTTCATCTACGGCAACTACGGCGACACCAACGGCGTGGCGTCCGGTCTGAAGCGGGGATTGGGAATCCGGTTCCCCAACCAACAAAAGGACGTCGTGGTGATGGCCGGCGACGGCGGACTTTCCGACATTGGGTTTAGCTGCGTAATGCACTCCTGGTTCCGCAAGGAAAAATTCACGACCGTGATGCTCGACAACGAGGTGTATGGGAATACGGGGGGCCAAGAAAGCGGCATGACCAATAAGGGCGTGGTGCTCAAGATGGCGCCCCACGGGAAGAAGTTTGAGAAGATGGACATGATCGGTCTCGCGAAGACGGCCGGCGTGGCGTACATCGCCCGTCTCGCTCCGACCAATCCGACCCGAATCGCGAATACCATCCGCAAGGCGGTCTTGATCGCCCGCGAGGTCGGACCGACCTACGTGCAGGCCTACACGTCGTGCAACATCGAATACGCGATCCCGACCCCGAAAGTGATGGACGACGCACGGGCGGTGGAGAAGGATCGCTACGGCTTCATGGAGATTATCTCCGACGAAGCCAAGGCCTACTTGGAACGGATCGAGCAGGAGAAAAAGGCGAAAGCCGTGGCAGGGCCGAAGGCGTAAACGTGGTTGGACGACAGCGTCGAGGACAACAGGAGCGGGCGTTATGAAGCGGTATAACATCCGGATGGCCGGCATCGGCGGGCAGGGCGTGGTGACGGCGTCGCACGTGATGAGCAACGGGGTCATCATCGCGGGGGGAGAAAGCACCCTCGTGCCCTTCTTCGGGTCGGAAAAGCGCATGGCGCCGGTGGAAAGCTACGTGCGCGTCGCCGAGGGCCGGATTTTTGAGATCGGCGAAATCATCTACCCGAACGTCATTATGATCTTCCACACCCAGGTCATCACTCACGGGAAGTCGTATACCATGCCGTTCTATTCGGGCCTGAAAGACGACGGCGTGGTGTTGATCAACTCCGAACATCCGTTGGAACTCGAACCGGATCAGGAGCGCGAGCTTCGCGAAAAACGGGCCAAAGTATTCTATGTCCCGGCCAGCAAGCTGGCGGCGGAGATCGGCGGCACCGAGCTGGCCACCAACATGGGTATGGTGGGCGCGGTTGCTGGGACGATCGGCCTGCCCGACTTGGCCTCGCTCGAACAGTCGGTCAAGGAGCGCTTCCTCGGGAAGGGCTTCGTGGTGTCGGGAGGCACGGCCTCGCTCGACAACGTGATCGAGAAGAAATTCGGCAAGAAAGTGGAGTTGATTCAGAAGAACATGGATGTGATCAAGGCGGCGCACAAGTACGCGCTGGATCACAGATGGAACGAACTCACGGCGACTCAGGCGGCCGCGGCGAATACCCTGGCTGCGGCTGGTCGTTAGTCGGCAGTACCTTGAGACAGGAGTGACGCATGTACGCAGTGGCGCAGATCGATGTCGATATCTGTTCAAAAACGAGTTGCCGGCTTTGTACCCAGTTCTGTCCAGAGTCCAATACGATTAACTACGACGTCAAGCGCAACACCGCGTACGTGGCGGTGGATCGCTGCAAAGGATGCGAAATTTGCGTGGGCATCTGCGACAACCTGGCCAAACATCACGCGATCAAGATGGTGCCGATCACGGAGGTTGTGGCGGGCTACGAGATTTCAAAGCTCGGCTTCCACAAGTTTTAGGGGACGCGAAGGACGCGAAAAGGCCGGCCACCCGGGAAGGGGGCTGGCCTTTTGCCTTTCGAGGCGCGGGGTGATGCTCGTTGTCTGTCCACGCTGCGGCCGGGAGAACGTCACCCGGTCGAGCTTTTGCGAAGGATGCCTCTACGAATTTCCGTCGGAGGCGTGGGAGTCGCGACGCTTGATCTGCCCGGAATGTCGGTACGAGAACTCGTATGACAACCAGCATTGCGAGCGCTGCCACGAGCCCCTCAAACCCGGGCAGTCGGAATAAACTCCGTCGGGAACCTTTCTCCTACTCGGGAGGGAGTGCGAGCTGCTTGAGCAACTCGGCGTAGGTGCCTTCTTCAAACTGTTGCCCGCGCCGGAAACTCGTAAAATACAGATCGGCATACACGGACGCGATGGCGTGCACCGCTTCGTGGCGATCCACCCCGCGCCGGAGCAGCGTGGCCAGCGTATCGGTGATTTCAGGCGGCGATTTTTCGGTCAATTGTTTTTCGATGAGCACGTGCAACGCGGTATGGATAAACGGATTCACCACGGTGCCGTTGATTTCCTGGGGCGTGGCGGAGAGCTCGCCGAGCTCCCACAGCGGGTCCAGTTCGGGGTGGAGATCCATGGCCTGGGCGATCAACGCCTCCTCGCCTTCCAGCGCGGCTTGTCCGCGCTTTTTGGCGATCGTGGTAAATCGCCATTGGTTGTCCCGGTCGAATAACACGGTTCTCCGTTACGGGGTGTCGGTGGTGTGGATCCGGCGAACGGATCCCGTGCCGCCGTAGACCGCGAAGATTTTCTTGCCTTGGCGGACGTGGTAGTTGGCCCACGCGGGACTCTGATCCCCGTATCTCGCGTCGGGGTCCGTTCCCTGGGCCTTCAGGAAGTCGGGATAGGTCAGGCCGGCCTCGTACACGTCGGCGAGCAAGCAGTCGGTACGAAACCCCTTGCCGTGGAGTGAAATCTTGCCGAGCAGCTCTTCGATGGCTTCGGGGTCATTTAGCTCGATCGGTTCCATCTTACACTCTTTGCTCCGGGACTTTGCAACAATGTAAGATCATTATAGGAAAGAGCTGTGTATGGGTTCAAGGTTGCCGGAAACCCGGCGTCGGATCATCCCCGTGGAACCAGGAATCTGGCACGTATCCGACCGAGTGAAAACGTGGTGTCTGAGGGTGGGCATATCTTTTGAATTATTTGGATTGATACGCGAAAACCGTAACGCGGGACCGGTGGGTGATTAGACGGTTGATCAAAAGGGTGGTCATCACGGGTGTGGGCACACGGGCGGCCGGCCATGCCGTGGACGCGTTCAAACGGCGGGGCTGGCTCGTGGTCGGGGCGGATAAGGAATTTCACCCGCAGCACGTCAATCAATTCTATATCGTGTCGCGTGGAGATCACCCCGGATTCGTCGACGAGTTGTTGATGTTGGTTGGGAGAGAGCGGACCACTCTCCTGGTTCCCACGCGAGACGTTGAATGGCTGCCCATCGCGCGGCGGAGTCAGGACTTCCGCCGGCTTGGCGCCGCAGTTTTTATTCCGGAACCCGTCATCGTCGAGGACATCGTCAGCACGCGGCAGATGACCTCCCTGCTACGACGTGCGGGTATCGACGTGTGGGAGTCCGCGGTCTTCCCACCACCCCCGATGCACGGCGTGCAATGGTTCGAGGTCACGGTGTGTCGGGATGGAAGGATGCCCTACGAGTCGTTCGTCTGCGCGGTGCACGAGCTGGATGTCGGCGACCCTGCCTCCGCGCCGCGAGTCGAGCGCCGAAAAGGGGAGCCCGAGGTCGAGGAGTTGGCGGTTCGAACCGCGCAGGCGTTCGGACTGCCCGGACCGTCCACCGTGCACCTCCGACGCGACGCCGACGGCCGGCTGGCCGTGGCCCGCGTTGCGCTCACTCCGTGCGAATATGCACCCCTGACCGACGACGTACTCGACGCGTTTCTCGCGCTGTGGGAGCGCGTCCAGCCGCCCTAATCGATCAGGGCACCGAGAGGCTGTGTGATACGGCGGGGGAGCCTTCGACTTGTACCGCGAACGTGTACCGTACTCCGCTCTGTAACTCGCCATATCGGTAAGCTGTCGCAAGAACGGGCGTCGATCCCATCCGGAGCGCACCCCCCCCGTCCTGTTCCCACCAGTAGAGTCGGTACCCTGACCGTGCGGGGCTGATCGGGCTCCAACTGACGAGCACCTCCGCATTCTGAAGGGTCACCGCCAGTCCGGTCGGCGCGGGATTTGGCGCAAGCACCTCGTCGCGGTAGGTCGACGTCGTGAGATCGGCAAAGGTCGCAATCAGTTCAAACGGGCTCGTGGATGTCGGGGCGCGATACAGCCGCTGGCCCATGAGGCTTCCGCCGGTCGGCGGCGTCCAGGACAAGTCCCGGGCGTAGGGCGAGTCAGGTGGTTCGATGCTCGCTACCTGAATATCGGCGGATTCACTCGAACCATCGAATCCACGGATCACATAAGGGTAGACCGCACCAGGCGTATGCGGGACGGGAACGAACGCGAGTGATTCGTCCGGGGGGAGCGGGCGCCCTGACTCGGTTCCTTCATCGATGCGCGGGCTCGCCACGCCGTCGTTGATGGCTTCGACCCGGTAGGCGTAGGTCACTCCAAATTGCGCCGGCATGTGGACGTAGCGGTTCTCTCGGAGTGGGGAACCATCAGATGCGCTGAGTTGTTGCTCCAGCCCGTCCGGGAGTGTCTTCACGTAAATCCGATACTCCCGCGCATGTTCGGTCTCCGACCATGACAGCTGGACGGCTCCTTGGGGCGTCCCGATCGGATTCGCTTCGGTCTTCACGATAACGATCCGGGCCCGGACATCGGTAAACACCGGGCTTCCAGGCGTGGCCGGCATCGGCACGGCAGTGACGGCGGACGACCAGGGTCCGAAGGAATTACCGAATTGACCGCGAATGCGGTACTGATACCCGGCGCAGGCAGGGTTCGAGGTTGGGGCGCAATTGAGGAGGGAACTATGGACGAACGGGGGCATGACGGGATCGGGGACCGAAAACTTACCGAACTCGCTGACTACCTCGACTTGATATCCGGTGGCCCCTTCGACAAGATCCCAATCGAGTGTGACCTGGCGATCCCCGGCGATGGCCCGGACATTCTGGGGCGCTTCCGGATCCGGGCCTGATGGCGTGATGGTCACGACCGGCGAAGGCCGACCAGGCACTCCTCGGTCGTCGACCGCAATGACGACGTAGGCAAGAGTCGCGCCGAATTCAGACGCTTGGTGAACATACGGGGGGGCGGATGTTCTGCTTTGCGTGCCAGATGTTGTCGTGACGGTGGGGGCTTGCGCCCAATACACAAGATACGATGAGGCGCCCGCAACCGGTTCCCACGAGAGGGTCACGCTGAGACCGGCGGTCTGAATCGTGAGATTGGCTGGCGCAGGAAGGCGGGTCTGCTCCGGGAGATCGGTTCCGGCTGTTCCGCACGCGCACAGCGCGCTCATGAGACCGACGAACACCGACCAACGTGCGTACCGCATGGCCCATTCTAGCACGCCAAGGACAGCGGCCGCACCCGACGTTTCATCGGCCCTGGAACCTCCGGCTTGTCCGTCCCAGCGCCGAGGTGGTAGACTCGCGGCGCTATCCGGGTATCCGATGTTGCCATTCGACAAAGGTCTGGTGGGTGATGCGTCCGCACCCAACTCATCCCCCGTGCCTCCTATCATTCGAGCCGAAATCCTCATTATCGGCAACGAGATTCTCTCCGGAAAAGTCGCCGACGAACACACGGCGTTTTTGTGCCGGGAGTTTCGCGAACTCGGGGTGGATGTCCGGCGGGTGGTCGTGATCCCGGACGAGGTGGACGTCATCGCAGACGCCGTTCGGAACGCGTGGGATCGGGCGGATCTGATCGTCACGACCGGGGGCGTGGGACCCACTCACGACGACGTGACCTTGGCCGGTGTCGCCCAGGGCCTCGGCCGTCCCCTGGTGCGCCACCCTGGGTTGGCGGACCTCGTTCGCGAAGTCTACGGAGTCTCGGACAACCCGCACGTGAATCGCCTGGCTGATGTGCCGGAGGGGGCGGTGTTGCTGACCGCCGCGGGGATGCGGGTCCCGGTGATCACGGTGGAGAAGATCTACATCTTCCCGGGAGTTCCGGAGATCTTGCGGAGAAAATTCGACGCGATCAAGTCACGCTTTCGCAGCGCCCCGTTCCATCTGCGAACGATCTACCTTCGGGTCGGGGAAGAACCGATCGCCGCAATGCTGTACGACGTGGCCGACCGTTTCCCGAACGTGGCGCTCGGGTCCTACCCAGTGATCGCCCGACCCCAGTACCGAACCAAGCTCACCCTGGAGTCGAAAGACGCCGGGACGGTAGACGCGGCGTTCGAGTTCCTGATCGCGCGCTTGCCGGCTGGATCCGTGGTGGGAGTGGATTGCGAGCCGGCCTAGCAGGAGACGCCGACAAGGGCGTACATGCCCAGTACGCCTCGAGATCGGAGCCTGTTCAGGAATGCGTCAGCTGCAAGGCGCCACGAGACCCGGAGGGAGTCGAGCCACCGGCGTCGGTGACCTCCGCACTCCCTGGCTGTTGGAGCACCGGAAAGCGCTTCGCGCAGACTTATCGCGCTGTCAATGGCCACTTCCTCTTGCTTGGCGAAGCAAGCGCAGTGGCAACGCAGCAGATGACTATTCTGGACAGGCTCCTAGGCCGCCGCGGCTTCGAGCAGCAAGACCCACGACGCGTGGGTGTGAAGAAACTGGCGGCGAGCGGTGGCCAGTTCCTCTTTCAGGGCGGCCGCGAGATGCCGGCGTCGTTCATCCATGGAGCGCTTCGCAGCGGCGTATTCCACTTTCAAATGTTCCCACTTCGAGCGCGCCGCCACCAAAGCCTCGTGCGCGGCGTGCAGCTTGTGCTCCATCGCGGTGCGGAATTCGTGCGAGCGCCGCGCGAGTTGACGCTGAGCGAGCACCCGCTGAACCTCAAGTTTCGCCTGGAAAATGTGCGCCGCTTTGGCGGTTCGCAACCGCTGCGCCCAACCAATGAATGCGAGCGCGTTGATCAGCCACTTGGTGGGGTCCCAGTGGTACCACTTGATGCCGTTTCGGTAATCGTATTGGAATTGATGGTGAAAGTTGTGGTAGCCCTCGCCGTAGGTCAGCAGGGCCACGAGCCCGCTGTCGCGTGACGAGTCCTCGATCGAATAGGGTTGCTTGCCCAGGAAGTGGCACAAGGAATTGATGAGAAAGGTCGAATGGTGCACGATGACGGTCCGTGCGACGCCCACCAGCAGGAATCCTCCCCACCAGTCCCCGACGGTCCACCCGAAAAGCAGCGGCAGCACGCCGCCCACGCCAATCGCGATCGGAACGTAGTACCGATTCTGCCATCGGACGAGGGGGTCCTTCTGCAGGTCTTGGACGTTACTGAAGTCGTAACTCGGCTTCTTGAAGAAGATCCAACCGATGTGCGCCCAGAAAAATCCCCGCTTGATGTTGTAGGGGTCCTGCTCCTTGTCGACATACAAATGGTGGACGCGGTGGTCGGACGCCCACTTCAGGGCGGAGTTCTGGCACGCCGCTGCTCCGAAGACCAAGAAGAACGCTCGCACCGGGGCAATCGTTTGGTAGGCCTGATGCGAGAAGAGGCGATGGTAGCCTGCCGTGATCGAGAGCCCAGTCGCCGCCAGATAGAAACCAAAAAGGGCCACGATCGGCCATGAAAAACCGACGGTCGCGAGATGCAGGGGAACCCCCACCACGGCGACCGCGAACGTGCTGATCAGAAACAGGGTGTTCACCCAATCCACGGTCTGACGACCGGTTGGTGTAGTATTCGCAGTCTCAACCGCTTCCGTAGCCTTCATCACTCTGTTCTCCAATCGTTCAGTCGTGCGATCCCGGACCACGATTACCGACCAAGGTCATCGTAAATTCCGGCGAATATAAGGGACCCCGTCTTCGCTGTCAAGCGTGCCGAACCGTTCCGAACCGCCTGGCCCTAAGTATTAACGCAGCCGGCTGGATCGTCAATTGAGCGGGTGGGGGCTGGATGGGGCGGCTGGGCGAATTCTGATCAGGTACTGGCGGCGATTTCCCGCAGAGAACTTCCAACCGACGCGGTATTCCAAGTCAAGGGCGTGCTCTCCGGGGGTCTTGGCGAGAAACGTGAAGGTTCGCCGTCCGTAATCGGCGGTATCCACGTTTACCGTGCGCTGATAGTCGTCATCGATGAGATCAAAGGCAACGGGGTCGTACCGAGGAGTCCAACTGTAACCAGCGGTCCGGTCTTCCCATAACGTGATCTCGAAGGTGTCTCCTGCTGTGGCGTCGAGCGTTTTCGCCGAGTGCTGCTGCGTCGTAACCAATGGCCCCTTCCCCATCTTGTTTACGTTGCGCGCATCATACCACAAACACGAGGTCGACGTCACCAAGTCTGCGAAGACGCACGCTGGTTGCTGCGCTACGCGCAGAGAGCCCGCGGCATCAGGTTCTCGGCGCGCCCTTGGCGCGTTGCGCGTTTGAAAACGAGCTGGGCTTCCGGTATCATCGGCCACCGGGGTGGAGGACCGCGATGGGCGTGTTGGACGGCAAGACGGGCGTCGTGATGGGAGTGGCCAGTGAACGCAGCATTGCCTGGGGGATCGCTCAGGCGTTGCACCAAGAAGGTGCTCGACTCGCGTTCACCTACGCGGGTAAGGCGATGGAGCGGCGGGTTCGGCCGTTGGCGGAATCGCTGGGGTCAAAGACCGTCGTGCCGTGCGACGTCACCAACGACGACGAGATTGCTCGAGCGTTCGACATGATCGGCGGCGAGTTGGGGGGACTCGACCTGTTGATCCACTCGCTGGCGTTCGCCACTCGCGAGGACCTCAAACAGCGGTTTGTGGACACGTCGCGGGACGGGTTTCGCGTGGCGCTGGACGTGAGCGCCTACTCGCTCATCGCCGTTGCTCGCGCCGCGTTGCCGCTGATGAAGGGCCGCCGCGCCAGCATCGTGACGCTGTCGTACTACGGGGCTGAGAAGGTGATCCCCAATTACAATGTGATGGGCGTGGCGAAGGCCGCGCTGGAAGCCGGGGTCCGTTATCTCGCCGCGGATCTCGGACCGGAGGGCATCCGGGTCAACGCGATCTCGGCGGGTCCCATCAAGACCCTGGCCGCGGCGGGTATCGCCGGTTTTCGCGAGATGTTACATCGGGCTGAAAGCAGTGCGCCGCTGCGCCGCAACGTGACCTTGCAGGACGTCGGGGGCGCGGCCTTGTTCCTGTGCAGCGAGTGGGCGGCCGGCGTCACCGGGGAAATCCTGTATGTGGACTGTGGTTACCACATCATGGGGATGGGAGATCTCTCCCCCACGTGAGCCACGGCGATCAATTCGTCCTGACCGCTCTCGCTGAGTCCGATCCCTCGTCCGCCATCGACGCCGCGACGGCCGTGCTGAGCGGCCAGGGAGTCCGGGTGCTGGACCGGCGATCCATCGGGGCCGGTCGGTTCCAGGGGGTCGCCTGCGACGTACGCGCGTCAGCTCCGCTGGTGTGGCGCGACGCGACGCGAGCGTTGCGGCCGCTGCAGGCCCGCTTCGGCGCGGACCTGGCGGTCCTCCCCGCGGACCCGGCGCGCCGCGCTCCCAGACTGTTGGTCATGGATATGGACTCCACGCTCGTCCAGAGCGAAGGGATCGACGAACTCGCGAAGGAGGCGGGGGTGGGCGAACAGGTGGCCGCGATCACGCGTCGGGCCATGAACGGCGAACTGGACTTCCGTGGAGCGCTCACGGAGCGTGTGGGGTTGCTGCGAGGGCTGTCGGCTGACGCGCTTGTGCGCGTCGAAGGGCGGACGCGGTTGACGTGGGGAGCCGAGACCCTGGTGGCCACGCTCCGGAAGGTCGGATGCGCCATCGCCGTAGTGAGCGGGGGGTTCGACTACTTTACCGACCGACTCAAAACCCGCCTCGCTCTCGATCACACCTTTGCGAACCGCCTCGAGATCCGGGACGGTCGGCTCACGGGACGGCTGCTGGGCGACATCGTCGACGGGTCCCGTAAGGCTCTGGTCATCGACGAGTTGGCCGACCTGTATCAAACGGACCGCGATCGTGTGGTCGCCGTCGGCGACGGGGCGAACGACTTGGCGATGCTTGATCGTGCGGGGCTGGGGGTGGCCTTCTGCGCCAAACCCGCGGTGCGCGAAGCCGCACCCGTCACGGTCAGCGTCAAAGACCTGGCGGCCGTGTTATGCTTGCTCGGGTACACCGAACAGGAGTTCGCCCTATGAGCCTGTCCATGAATGGTCATCTGCGGCGTTGCCGCTGCGCATCCGCTCCTCACGTACGGACCCAGTACGCTCCGGTGCGGTGCTCGCGGCGCCTTGCATCTGACGCATTCCTGAACAGGCTCCGATTGCGGAATACACGGAGAGGGTCCCTCTGATGCAGACCGTCGCTGATTTGGTCCGAACGTACGATGCGCCGGTGGCGCGGCTGGTCGAGCGATACTTTGAGGACAATGAGGCCGCTCGCGCGGCGCTGGATCTGGCCAACCGAGCCGGACGGGAGTTGGTGATCGATCACATCACTATCCGCACCCGGCGAGTCGATGAGCGGGCTCAGGAATTCCACCGCCTGGGCTTCCAATACCGCGACGAACTGATCGAGTATCCCGATCAAGGGTGGTGGGCCAAGGTGTATCGGAAGGCCGGGATGCCGGCGGTGTTCATCGATCAGGCGTACGACGACGCCCGCGGCGGGAAAAGCCTGCTGCCTGCGTGGGTCGACCGCTTTGGCGACCAGGTGCTCCACCACATCGCGATCCGAGTGCCGGATATCGAGGCGGCCAAGGCGGAGCTCGAACGAGCCGGCATCCAGTTCTCCGGATCGATCGTGGGGCCGCGGGGCACGCGTTTGCGCCAGATCTTCACGGCCGCCGAGGTGCGCGACGGCCAGGCATTTACGGTGTTGGAGTTGGCCGAACGCAACGGGTACGAAGGGTTTGTGCCCGAGCAGGCCGATGGGTTGATGCAATCTTCGATCGTCAAAAAGACGGCATGATGAGATCGCGCATTGGGATACAGGGGGGAAATCAGATGTGGCGTAAACAAGCGTTTCTCGGGGTCGCAGTACTTGGAGTGGGGATCGCGTCGGCGTGGGCTGGTGACGAGGTGGCGACGGTGAACGGCCAACCCATCAGCAAGGCCGCGTTCGAGGAAGCGTTGGCCGGGATTCCGCCCCAGATGCAGAGTCAGATGACCACGCAGGAGGGGCGGGAGGCGTTACTGGACGACCTCGTCACCCAGGAAGTGCTGATGCAGGAAGGTCGCCGGGTGGGGGTCGAGAAAGATGCCGCGGTGAAGAGCCGGCTGGAAGACGCACGCCGGCAGATCCTGGTCCAATCCGTCCTTCAAAAGATCGTGGAAACCGACGTGACCGACGAGAAGGTCAAAGCCTACTACGACTCCCACAAGGAGGAGTTTCGACAGGTTCGCGCGAGCCATATTCTGGTCGAGACCGAGCAACAGGCCAAAGACGTGAAGAAACGCGCGGTCGGGAGCCCCGACTTTGCCGCGCTGGCCAAGGAAGTGTCGACCGATCCGTCGGCACAGGAGAACGGCGGTGACTTGGGATTCTTTCGCAAAGATCAGATGGTCAAACCGTTCGCCGACAAGGCGTTTGCCATGAAAGTCGATGAAATCAGCGACCCGGTGAAGACGGAGTTCGGCTACCACATCATCAAGGTCGCTGAAATCAAGGACCCGGAGCCGTTGGACGCGCTGGATCCGCAATCGCTGAACGGGATCAAGCGCAGCGTATTGAACAAACGCGTGGAAGAACTCAAGGGGCGCGCCAAGATCGTCACCCACAAGGAACGGCTCCTGCCGTAGCGCCCGCGGTTATTTGAACAACGACTTCAGCCCGCCGAGAAACCCTCTCTGCTCCTTCGCATCGAGCAGCAGTTCGAGTTCCCCGCGGTCAAAATAAATCCCTCCGCACTGACCACATTGATCCACCTTGATGCCCTGGCGCTCGATCTCCGTCATGTCCGCGCCGCACTTGGGGCACTTCATCCAGTGCGGGTGAACCTGCTGTTGTTGGGCCTTGCGTTTCGCGTCGAGTTCCCGCCGCCGTTTTTCGATGAGTTCTCTGTTCTGTTTGTAGAAATACTCTTCTTCCTTGTTGTAGCCCTTCTCCTGCAGGTCTGACATCACGTGATCTCCTCTCTGGATTCGTTCAGAAGTCCCGATGTGTCGGTTTCATCCGTTCTTGTCGTCACGCGGCGAACCCGGCGAGGCACCGGACGTGCGCGTCCACCGAATCAGCCAACGCCGTCAGGTTATACCCTCCCTCCAGGCAGGAGACGATCCTTCCCCGCGCGGTCGTCGACGCCCAGTCCTTCACCGATTCGGTCATGGCGCGGTAGCCCGTTTCCGTGACGTTCATCATCGCCAAGGGGTCGTCCCGATGGGCGTCAAATCCTGCCGAGATGAGCACAAAGTCCGGGGAAAATTCGCGTACCGCGGGCTGAACTCGCAGCTCGAACGCGCTGAGATACTCGTCGTCTCCGCGTCCGGCGGCCATCGGCACATTCAGGGTGTAGCCCTCGCCCGGGCCGGCTCCGACTTCTTCCGCGCCGCCCGTCCCGGGATACCAGGGATATTGATGAAGGCTGACGTAGAGTACGCTGGGATCGTCGTAGAACGCCGCCTGGGTTCCATTCCCGTGATGCACGTCCCAGTCCAAAATCAGCACGCGCGCGAGGCCGTACCGTTGCTGCGCGTACCGCGCGCCGACCGCCACGTTGTTGAAGAGACAGAACCCCATGGCGCGGCTGGGTTCGGCGTGGTGTCCCGGCGGCCGCACCGCGCAGAACGCATTGGCCACGCGACCCTTCATGACGGCATCGATCGCAGCGAGTGTGCCGCCCACGGCTTGCAGCGCCGCGCGGTACGAGCCCGGCGACATGGGGGTGTCGGCATCCAAATACACATACCCTTGATCGGGGGCGTCGGACTGGATCCGGTCGACGTGTCGCGCCGTGTGGACGGTCTCCAGCCATTTCCGATCCACCAGCGGAGCCGGTAGACGAGTGATCCGTTTCTGAAGGTCCGACTCGTTCAGACGACGCGTGATCGCCTCCAGACGCCGGGGCGATTCGGGATGCGTCGGCCCGGTGTCGTGGGCGAGAAATCCGGGGTCGGTGACCAGTCCCGTGGGCAGCACGGCCGTACTATATCGGGCCGCGCGAGGTTGTTGCAACCGCTGGGCCTTCTCGCTCGCGGAACGAGCCTTGCTGCAAAGAGCGGTTACAGGCAGCCCAACGCCGTCAAACGCTGTTCGCATTGCGCGGTGTTTTCGAACTGAATCGTGCGGATTCCGAATCGAGCTGCGGCTTCCAGATTGACCACCGTGTCGTCGACAAAGATTGTGTCCGCCCCGTCGAGTCCGTGCTTCTCCAACAAATAGGCGTAGATCGCGGGTTCCGGTTTGATCAGGTGGATGCGACACGAAATCACGACCCCGTCGAACACGTCCCAGAAGGGATAGGCCCGTTCCAGGTGCTCGATCGAAGCGACCTGCATGTTCGAGAGGCAATACAAGCGGTGTCCGGCGGCCTTCAACCGATACATCAAATCCACGGTCTCGGGAATGGGCACCAGCGCGTGTGGGACGCCTGTGAGGAAGCCCGCGACGTCCTGGATCGGCAGTCCGGTTCGTTCCGCCGCGCGGACGATTGCGTCATGTTGAGACAGGACGCCGCGGTCCAGCGCGAGCCAGTCGGGATGATCGATGACTTCGGTGCGCACCGCGGTCCGCACCGCCGGGTCAGCGAACGCGCCGGCGATGATGACATCGGGTTCCCACCGGACCACCACTCGACCGAGATCAAAGACGATATTCATGGCGCCTCCAGGCTGGACATGGCCCCGGTATATGCCGGTTCTGCCGCGGAGTCAAGCTTTTCTCTTGATTGCACGCCCCAGGCTCCCACGGTATGATGCGGTCATGGCCCGGCTTACGGTGGGGTCGGGCGGCGACTACGTGGACTACACGCTGGCCTGCCCCCCGTCCTGTGAGAATCCAGATACGGTCGTCATCTACGTCCACGGTTTTGCCTCGCACCAGCGCGGGGAGAAAGCACTGTACTTCGGCGAGCGGTTTGTCGCGCGCGGGGACGCGTACCTCGCCTTCGACCTGCGAGGACACGGCGCATCCAGCGGGTCGATGGTCGATCTGACCGTCACCCGCGCACTGGCGGACGTGGAGGCGATCCTGGCGTGGGCGCAGCCGCGGTTCGCCCGACTCGTGGTGATCGGGTCGTCGCTGGGCGGGCAGCTCGCGGCGTGGGCCGCGGCGCGCGATCCCAAGCGGGTGACGGCCAATCTGCTGATCGCCCCCGCGTTTTCCTTTTACGAGAACCGCGTGCGCGATCTGGGAGCCGAGGGGATGGCGCGGTTGCGGGCCGAGGGGTACGCCATCGTGCGCAACGAATGGGTGACCACTCCCATAGGCCGGTATCTGGTCAGTGACGCCGAAGGCTACGGGCTCGACCGCCTGCTGGCCGCGTACCGAACGCCCACGTTGATTCTTCACGGCACGGAGGATGCCACGGTGCCGCTGACCGGCAGTGTGGAATTTGCCACGCGATCGTCCGCAAGGCCGCTGGAGCTCATGGCCATCGCGGGGGGCGATCATCGCCTGACCGATCATAAGGCGACGCTGTTCCATTATATGGTTGGATTTCTGGAGCAGCTATGACCCTCGGACTTGCCGCGAAAGCGGAGCCCGTTTAGGAGCGCGCCAGATGCAAGGCGCCGCGAGCACCGGAGCGCAGCGTACTGGGTGCGTACGTGAGCACCGGATGCGCAGCGGCAACGCCGCAGATGGCCGGTCCTGGACGGGCTCTAGACCGCGGCGGGTGACGCGGGACGCACGTCCCGCAAGAACGAGTGGGCGCGCGCCCGGTCGTGGATGTCGGCGATCTCGATGAGCGAGAGCTTCTCGGCGAGTCTGACGTTCTCCGCGGTTTGGTGGGTCCGCGACACGGTGGTGTTGTCGGTGCAGACCGCCACCGGCACTCCGGCCTCGAGAAACGTATAAATCGGGTGCGGCCGGCCGTTCTTGACCGCGCCGGTGTGGTAGTTGGACGTGAGGCAACACTCCACCAGCACCCGGTCGGCAGCCAGGCGCTTGATCAGCGCGGGGTCCTGCACCGCCGAGCAGCCGTGACCAATCCGCGTCACGCCCAGCACGTCCAGCGCTTGCCAGATACATTCCGGGCCTTCGTCTTCCCCCGCGTGCACGGTGAGCCCGAGTCCGCCTTTGCGGGCGATGTCGTACGCGTCGCGGAAGAGCCGCGGAGGGTTGCCGCGCTCCGCGCCGGCGAGGTCGAAGCCCACCACGCCGGTGCGAGTATGCAAGTGCTGGGCTTCGCTGATCGCCTGCCGAGCCAGGATCTTGGCGATGTGGGGGCCCTGCTGGCGCATGGCGATGATGATCAGGCCGGTCCGAACGCCGTAGCGGTCTTCCGCGTGGTTGAGGCCCGATAACACGGCGCTGGTGGCCTGGCGCAGGGTCAGCCCCGCGTATGTGTGGATCACGGGCGAGTAGCGCAACTCCAGCGCCGTCACGCCGTGGCCAGCGGCCTCGCCGACAATGGCCTCGACGACGCGGGTGATGTTGTCGTAAAACTGAGTGATCCAGGCCGGGTAGTGGAACTTGTCCAGGTAGCGAATCAACGTGCCTTCTTCCTCGGACTGGAGGGTGAGCAACCGTTCCATGTCCGCGATGGTCTCGACCGGGGACAACCCGTGCTTGGTCATCAGCTCCCAGGTGAGCTCGACCGGTATCGACCCGTCCACGTGCTGGTGGAGCTCGGTTTTCGGGATTTGGCGGACGGCGTTGGTGAAGTCGGTGGCGGGATCGGTCACGGTGAACGAAATTATAACAAATCACGGTTGCGGGACGAGAAAGACCTCGCTATGCTGAACCACGTCACCGAGGCTTCGGACATGCGGACGATCGCGTTTTTGGGACTGGGCATCATGGGGAGCCGAATGGCCGCGCGGCTGTTGGCGGCCGGCTGGGGCGTGCGTGTGTGGAACCGCACGCCGGCCCGCGTCCAGGTCCTGGAGCAGAAGGGAGCGGTGGTGACCCGGTCTCCGTCGGAGGCGGCTTCCGGCGCCGACGTCGCCATCACCATGCTGGGTGATCCCGCGTCCGTGCGGGACGTGGCGCTGGGCGCTGGCGGGCTGATCGAGGCGCTCGCGCCGGGCTCGATCTATATCGACATGACGACGGTCGATCCAGCCACGTCAAGAGGGTTGGACTGCGCCTGCCGAGCCCGCGGCGTGGCGTTTGTGGACGCGCCGGTAACCGGCAGCAAACTGGCCGCGGAAAAGGGCGAATTGGTCCTGATGGTGGGCGGCGCCGCGGACGTCGTGGCCCGGCTGGCGGCGGTCTTCGCGCCGATGGCCAAGCACGTGGTGCACGTGGGACCGGTGGGCTCGGGGGCGATGATGAAACTCGTGAACAATCTGGCTATCGCCGGTTCCATGGCGGCCCTCTTCGAGGCGTTGACCTTGGGGCGCCGCGCAGGGTTGGCCGACGAGAAGATGCTCGATGTGCTGACCAACAGCGCGTTGGCGTCGCCGCTCCTCACGCTCAAGGGCGAGGCGGTTCGGCGCCGTGATTTCGAACCCCACTTTTCATTCAAACACATGGCCAAGGACATCCGATTGGCGCGCGCCGAAGCGACGGAACGGAATGCCCCGCACGCCGTCGGCGATGTCCTGGACATGCTCTTTTCGGCCGGGCTCGACCAGGGCCTGGGGGAAGAAGATTTTGCGGCGCTGGTGAAGGTGGTGGAAGGTCCGGCCGCGCAGCCGGGGTCGCGGGCCCAATGAGTGACCCAATGGCTGAACGGCTGTTGCACGAGACGCTGGCCGACGGCGTACAGATCCTGCGCTGGCCCCACCGTCACGCGTTGCCGGAGCGCGAGGTGCTGGCGTTCTTCGAGGCGCGCGGCGTGCCGGCGACTCGGTGGACCAACGCGCCGGGCAGCGTCTACCAGGTGCACCACCACCCCTATCGCAAGACGCTCTTCTGCATCGCTGGGACGATCACGTTTTCCCTTCCCGATTCGGACGTGAACGTGCCGCTCGCGCCCGGCGATCGCCTGATCCTTCCGGCCGGCACGCGCCACGGCGCGACCGTCGGCCCGGACGGGGTGACCTGTATCGAGGGAGCCGGGGCGTGACGCGTCTCGCGACCAAGATGGGGCCTGCGGGTTGGGCCGTGGCGGCGTTGGCGCTCGCAGCGATCGGTCTCCCCCTGATCGGGCGCCTGGCGTGGTTGGCGGAACTCAGTTCGCATTTCGTGGCCCAGTACGCGGCGGCCGCGGCGATCCTCGCGCTCGGACTGGCATTGAAGAATCGACCGTGGTTGGCCGCAGTGGCCCTGGCGATTTGTCTGGTGCAACTGGCTCGTCTGGCCCCGCTCTGGACGCACCCCGATCCGCCGACGCTGGCAATCGCGCCGGAGCGGCTCACGATCACGCAGCTCAACGTCAACATCCGTCATCAGGATCCGCGCCGCGTGGTCGAGTGGGTCATCGCGGAGGATCCCGACATCGCGGTGCTGATCGAGGTGAACCGGGCCTGGTCCGCATCGTTGACCGCGTTGCGGGAGCGGTACCCCCATATGTTGGTCGGTATGCCTCCCGACGGGTCGGGTATCGCCGTGTTCGCGAAGGGCCCCAAACCCTCTTTGCGGTTGGAGCCGTTGGTCGACGCCTGGTGTCCGGCCATTGTGTTGGATTTCCCCGAGGCGCCCGGGCCGTCGCCCCTGGCGCTCATTGCCACCCATCTGAGGAGTCCGATGACGCCGCGCGACGCGGTGGCTCGGAATCGGCAGCTCAGGGCATTGGTCCAGCGCGTCGCGGCCGAACCCGCGCTCCAGAAAATCGTGGTGGGTGATCTCAACATCACGCGCTGGTCGCCGCTCTTCGCCCAACTCACCACGATCGCGGGCGTGCGGGACGGGCAGGAGGGGTTCGGTCTGGGCGGGAGTTGGCCCAGTCCCTTCGGGAGATGGCTGGGTATTCCGATCGATCAGACGCTCGTGTCTGCGGGCATCCGCGTGGTTCGCCGAAGCGTGGGACCCAACCTGGGATCGGATCACCTGCCGGTGACGACGACCATTGAGTTTTCGCAGGGGATGGGCGCGCGCGCCGACGACCGCGACTTCTCCGGGTGAGGCTGTTCATAAGGGGCCGTCTGCGGCGTTGCCGCTGCGCGTCCGCTGCTCACGTACGACCCAGTACGCTGCGCTGCGGGCGCTCGCGGCGCCTTGCATCCGGCCCGCTTCTGAACAGCCTCCGCAGTGCGGACGAAGTTCGTCCACGCTGCGGTATAACCAGTTGCGTCAGTCCGGGAGCAGGCGGGGCAGGTGCGATCCCAGGTCGGGGAGGCGAGGGACCACGAGGTCGGCGCCGGCCTCGGTCAACTCGTCGGCTTCATGGGCGCCCCAACCCACGCCGATCGCGCGGATCCCGGCCGCGCGGGCCATTTCCACGTCGAAGGTGGTGTCGCCCACCATCACGGCGCGATCGGCTGAGAGCCCCAACTCGTCCAGGATCTGCAACAGCATCTCGGGGTGAGGTTTGGGACGGCACACGTCCCCGGTTCTGATCGTCGCGAAATAGTCGCCCAATTGGTGTTCGGCGATGACCCGTAACGCGCCGGCGCGGCTCTTGCCCGTGGCCATCGCCATCCATCGGCCCTCGCGGCGCACCGCGTCGAGAAAGTCCCGAACGCCGGCGAAGAGCGGATCGCGGCCCGCTGCCTCGACCGCGTATCGAGCGCGGTACGCGTGGATGATACGGGGTTTGACCGCCTCGGGGCAGTCGGGAAGCAAACGCCCCAGCGCGTCGTCGAGCGACAACCCGATCACCCTTGCGACGCGGTCGGTGCTCAGCGGCGCGTACCCAAAGCTGGCAATGGTTTCGTTGAACACCACCGCGATATGCGCGGCGCTGTCGACGAGCGTGCCGTCGCAGTCGAGAATGACGAGGCTCGGTGTCATAGGGTCCGCGACCGAGTATAACGCACCGATCTGTCCGTGGGGAGGCCGCGTGTCAACGGCTTGATTCGAGTCGCACGCGAGAGTAGACTACCGCGCAGTGAGCGGGCAATCGACAGGCATCTACCGCGCGCAGCGAGCGTATTTCTCGCACGCGTATGAGACCGGCCGGCACGGATGGCCGACCGTCGGCGTCTCGCCGATGGTGGCGCGATTTCTGCGGTCGGTGAAGGGGCGCGGCGGCCGCGCGCTCGACATCGGGTGCGGCGAAGGCCGCCACAGCGCGGCCTTCGCACAGTCGGGTTTTCTCACCGTGGGGGTGGATCTCGAGCCGAAGGCCTTGGCGCGGGCCCGCGCCGCCCTCAACGGCGCGGCCGACGGGCCGACGTTCCTTCAGGCCAACGTGTTTGCGCTTCCGTTTTCCGCAGGTACGTTCGACGTCGTGGTGGACTACGGCTGCCTGCACCACATACGTCGGCCGGACACGCGGCGATACCTGGATCAGGTCGTGCCGCTGCTCAAACCCGGGGGGTATTACCTCCTGTCCTGTTTCTCCACCAAGTTCAAACATCACGCCGGAGAGCGTCGAACCCGTGACTGGTTGGTGCACGCGGGTCACTACGACCGCTTTTTCCGTCGGGCGGACTTCCCGGCGATCTTCGGCCGGTGGTTCGACCTCTTGGAGCTGACCGAAGATCGGGACGGGTTGTACGTGTTCCATAACGTGCTGATGCGCAAGCGCGCGACCTCACGCGGCAGCCGGCCGGGTCGGGGGAGCGCCTGAATTTATGCCCGCGATCGCGTGCGTGAACGGACGGTTCCTCCCCATCTCGCGGGCTACGGTGTCGGTCGAGGATCGCGGGTTTCAGTTCGGGGACGGGGTCTACGAAGTCGTGCGCAGCTATGGCGGGACGCTCTTCCGGCTCGACGAGCATCTCGACCGGCTGGTTCAGAGCGCGCGCGCCATTCGGTTGCCGATGCGCTACTCGCTGGCTCAGTGGCGGCGCCTGATCGTTCGCGCGCACCGGATGAGCCGCTTCCCCGACGCCAAAGTGTATCTGCAACTGACTCGCGGACCCGCGCCGCGCGAACACGGTTTTCCCACGACCGTGCGGCCCACGGCCGTGATCACGGTCCGCAAACTGGAGCCGCTGAACCCCGCGCTGCGACGCGACGGCGTGAGTGTGATCACGGTTCCGGATCTGCGCTGGGGGCGGTGCGACGTCAAATCGTTGAACCTGCTGGCGAACGTCCTGGCGCGGGAAGACGCGCGGGCGGCGAAAGTGTTCGAGGCGATTCTGGTCCGGGAGGGTTCCGTGACCGAAGGGGCCATCAGTAACGTGTTCGCGGTGATCCGGGGGACCGTGACCACCTCGCCGACCGATCCGTCGATCCTGCCCGGGATCACGCGTGCGGCCACGCTCGATCTCGTGCGGGCCGACGGGCTTCCGCTCGTCGAGCGGACGTTCTCGCTGGACGAACTGCGCGCGGCCGAGGAAGTGTTTTTGACCGGGACCACGATCGAGATCGTCCCGGTGGTGTCGGTCAACGGAGAGAAAATCGGGACGGGCGAGCCCGGTCCGGTGACCCGGCGCCTCGCCGGACGGTTTGCCGCCATGGTGGAGGCCGAATGCGGCGCGCGCGACGTGTCGCCTCCCGCGACGCGTCGACGGAAGCGCTCGAGGTGAGGGCGTGTTCGCTTGCAGCCCACGAATTCAGTGTGGTATAGTCTGCCAGCTTTGGCATCCGACGGGTCCCACGCCCACGGCGTGGCGGAGCGAAGTGGGCAGTGGTTGGCCCACTTTTTTTGTTTCAGGACCAGACGGGATCGGATGAAGGCGATGGTGCAGGGCGAGGTTGAAGCGCGCGTCGCACGGGTGGCGGAGCCGATTGCGTCGGGAATGGGGTTGAGTCTGATCAAGGTGCGCTACCAAGGGACCAGAACCCACGGCGCGTTACGGTTGACCATCGACAAGCCGGGCGGGGTCACGCTGGACGACTGCACCCGGTTGAGCCGGGCGGTGGGGCACGCGTTGGATGTGGAGGGACCGATCGATCATCGGTACGCTCTGGAGGTGTCGTCGCCGGGGCTGGATCGGCCGTTGGAGGATCGCCGCGACTTTGAACAAGCCGTGGGGCGACTGGTCCGCGTCAAGACCTCGCCGTCCTGGGAGGGCCCCAGACTGCTGATCGGGCGTCTGCGGGGACAAGACGCCGCGGGCGTCAGGCTCGAAGAGGGGGAGGGAAACCGGGAGTGGAACGTACCGTGGGAAGCGATCGCCCACGCCCGGTTGGAAGTCGAGTGGTGAACGGCTGCGTTCAGCAAGCTCGGCGGGAGGAAGCCGAGAATCAACAGCATCTCGCAGCCTCGGCGCTGGAAACCGCGCCTACGTTGCGCTACGCAAGCGCGGTTGGGAAGGGGTAGTCCATGAATCGTGAATTGTTGTCGGTCATCGGGCAGATTGAACGGGAGAAGGGGATCAAGGGGGAGAAGATTCTCCAGGCGGTGGAAC
This sequence comes from Nitrospirota bacterium, assembly GCA_040757335.1. Lineage (NCBI taxonomy): Bacteria > Pseudomonadati > Nitrospirota > Nitrospirota bacterium. The sequence goes on from JBFLXB010000030.1 coordinate 44,028, forward strand.
TCGCCGTGCAGACCGCCGCGCGCAAGCGCTACGGGGCGGGAGAGAACATCCAGGTCCGGCTCGACCCGGAGACCGGGGAAATCGAAGTCGTGTCGCTCAAGAAGATCGTGGAGACGGTCAGCAACCCCAAGGCCGAAATCGCGCTGGAAGACGCGCTGGAAATCGATCCCGGAGCGGAGTTGGGCGACGAGATCGGGGACCTCATGCCGATGGAGGATTTCGGGCGGATCGCGGCGCAGACGGCGAAGCAGGTGATCTTTCAGCGGGTGCGCGAAGCCGAGTTGGAGACGGTGTACAAGGAATACTCGGTGCGTCAGGGCGAGATCATCAGCGGAATGATCCTGGGCCAGGAGCGACGCAACTATATCGTGGACCTGGGCAAGACCGAGGCGCTGCTGCCTGTCAGCGAGCAGATTCCCCGCGAGGGCTTTCGGCGGGGCGACCGACTGCGCGCCTATTTGTTGGAGGTGAAACCCTCCTCGCGGGGCCCGCAGTTGATTCTCTCGCGGGCCTGTCCCGAGTTCGTCAAGAAACTGTTCGAGCTCGAAGTGCCCGAGGTGGCCGAGGGAATCGTCCAGATCCGCGGGGTGGTGCGCGAACCCGGCGATCGGACCAAGATCTGCGTGTCGTCGCGCGATAAGGCGGTCGATCCGGTCGGCGCCTGCGTCGGCGTCAAAGGCGTTCGCGTTCAGGCGGTGGTCCGCGAGTTGCGCGGCGAAAAGATCGACATCATCACCTGGACCGAAGACCCGCGAACCTTCATCGGCGAAGCGCTGAGTCCCGCGGTGGTGGAGAAGGTCGGGATCACCGAGTCCGAGAAATCCGCCATCGCCGTGGTCGCCGACCACCAGTTGTCGCTGGCGATCGGCAAGAAGGGGCAAAACGTCCGGCTGGCGGCGAAATTGACCGGCTGGAAGATCGATATCATCAGTCAGAGCGAATACGAAAAGGAGCGCATCAAGGAGCGCGACAAAGAGATCAGCGCGGCGATCGCCCACGAGCAGGCGTTGCAGGACGAACAGCAGGCGCGGTTGGCCGCGGCGGCTTCTCCGTCGGGCGAGACCGAGTCCACAACGACTCCGGCCGAGGGTGAGCAGGCCCAGAGTCCCGATGCCGGATCTGGGTCGTGACAGGAGACGTGGTGAGTCGGATCAGAAGGATTAGGCGATGAGAGTCTTTGAACTGGCGAAACAACTGGAGAAGACCAGTAAAGAACTCTTGGCGGACCTCGCCAAACAAGGCGTCGCGCTCAAGAACCACATGAGCGTGATCGACGACGACGTGGTCGAGACCCTGCTGAAGAAACACGGTCCCAAGAAGGAGGCGGCGAGCACCGCGCCGAAACGCGGGCACGTCTTGATCAAGAAGCGTCCGCAGCCGGAAGTCGCGGCGCCGGAAGTCGCGATGGAATCGCCGGCTGCGCCGGTACAGGAGGCCGCGCCGCTACCGTCCACGCCCGTGCGCCCCGGGCCGGAGGTGTTCCGTCCCCACGCTCCGGTGGTGGTTCCCCAGCCGCAGCCGGAGCCTGTCAGGCCCGCGGCCGCGGCGCCGACCGCTCCCGTCTCCCCGCCTCGTGGCCCCGTGACGGGCGATGTGGGGGTCAAAGAGCGAGAGAAGGAACGGGAACGACTCAAGAAACTCAAAAAGGGGGTCAAGCGGGACAAGGGCGAGGATACCGCCGCGGTCCCTCTCCAGCAGGACGCGCTGGTGTGGCAGGACTTCAAACCCCTGCACCGCCGGGATGAACGCCTGCGCGCGCAGTTGCGTCGGGCGCACCAAGGGACCACCAACCTCGAGCCCACCAAGCCCCGGAAAAAGACGGTCAAACTGCACGCCGGCCTTACCGTGAAAGATCTCGCCGATCTCTTGGGCGTAAAAGCCGCCCAGGTCCTCGGTCAGCTCATGGCGATGGGTACGGTCGCCACGATCAATCAAACCGTTGATCTCGAGGCCGCGGTACTGGTCGCGGAACACTTCGGCGTGAAGGCCGAGGGCGTGGCGGAGCGAACCGAGGAGGATCTCATCGAGACCGTCCCGGACGAGCCCGCGATGCGAGTCCCCCGGCCGCCGGTGGTGACGATCATGGGCCATGTGGACCACGGCAAGACGTCGTTGCTCGACGCCATCCGGTCCACCAAAGTGACCGAGGAGGAGGCGGGCGGGATCACGCAGCACATCGGGGCTTATACGGTCTCGGTCCACGGCAAGTCCGTCACGTTCCTCGACACGCCGGGACACGAAGCCTTTACCAGCTTACGGGCCCGGGGTGCGAAGGTGACCGACCTGGTGGTGCTGGTGGTCGCGGCGGACGATGGCGTGATGCCCCAAACTGTGGAGGCGGTCAACCACGCCAAAGCCGGCGAGGTGCCGATCATCGTGGCCGTCAACAAGATCGACAAGCCCGACGCCCAGCCGGATCGGGTGAAGAATCAGCTGAATGAACATGGGCTGATACCCGAGGCGTGGGGAGGCACGACGATTTTCGTCGAGGTGTCGGCCAAGAAAAAAACGGGGTTGGACGCCTTGTTGGAAATGATCCTGTTACAGGCGGATGTGCTGGAGTTGCGAGCCAACCCCAACAAGCCTGCGGTGGGGACCATCATCGAAGCGCGTCTGGACAAGGGACGCGGGCCGGTCGCCACGGTTCTGGTTCAGGACGGCACCCTGCGGATCGGCGACCTGTTCGTCACGGGCGTGCAGTCCGGGAAAGTCCGGGCCTTGCTCGATGATATGGGCCGCCGCACGGATAAGGCCGGCCCGTCGACGCCGGTGGAGCTGATCGGGCTCGAGGGCATGCCGCTGGCGGGCGATCTCTTCCAGGTGGTAAAGGACGACCGCACGGCCAAGGAGATCGTGGCTGCCCGCGTCGAGAAAGCCCGAGCGAGCGGCCAGGTCGGGGCTGCGGCTCCGCGGAAGATGACGCTCGAAGATCTCTACGGCAAAACCGCCGAGGACGGAGCGAAGGAACTGCTCATCGTGCTCAAGGCCGACGTGCAGGGCTCCCTGGAAGCGCTCAAACATTCGTTGGAGAAGCTGTCGACGGATCAAGTCCGTCTGCGCGTCCTGCACACCGCGATCGGGGGGATCACCGAGAGCGATGTCCTGCTTGCGGCGGCCTCCAACGCGGTGGTGATCGGGTTCAACGTGCGGCCCGAGAGCAAGGCGCAAGCCGTGGCCGAACGCGAGCACGTGGACATCCGCACCTACCGGATCATCTACGAGGCGGTGGACGACGTCCGCGCGGCGATGGAAGGACTGCTTGCGCCCACCCTCAAAGAGCAGTCATTGGGGCGTGCCGAGGTCCGCCAGGTGTTCATGATCCCGCGCGTCGGTGCGGTGGCGGGCTCGTACGTGACGCAGGGCGTCATTACCCGCGCAAGTTCCGGCGTCCGCGTGGTGCGCGACGGCGTGGTGGTGTACCAGGGGAAACTGGGGTCGCTCCGGCGCTTCAAAGACGACGTGCGTGAAGTGCAGTCCGGGTATGAGTGCGGCATCGGCGTCGAGAACTTCAACGACCTGAAGGTCGGCGACATCATCGAGGCGTTCTCGATGGAGAAGATCGCGGCGAAACTCTGACCCCCCCACCCATCCCTCCCCCTCACGGGGGGAGGGTAAGGGAGGGGGTGGCCCCGCTCGGATGGGAATGATCATTGGAGTCTGTCGGATCGAGCTTCATTTGCCGGACCGGCACTCGTTAAAGGAGAAGCGACAGGTGGTCAAGAGCTTGA
>JBFLXB010000031.1 GCA_040757335.1 Nitrospirota bacterium
CTTCTGATCCCTGCTCAAGCCCGTTGGCAGAGCCATGCCCCGCAACAAGCCCTCGATGCCCGACGCGTTCAGTCGGACCTGGCCAACCGCTGTTTTGATCACTTGGTGTTGGCTGTGAAGCGCTCTAAGCGCCTCTTGGCTCGGCGCCCCTTGCTCGATGGCACGCGCCAGCCGATCCACGGCTCGTCGGCCCTCTTCCAGCTCGCGGCTGCTCTGGGCAACCGCCTGCTCTAGGCTCTTGAGTAGGCCGGTAAGTTGCGCCTGGAACGCGTCGCCGTCCCGTGCCGATCGGACCTGCTCTTTGATGAATCTCAGATTCTTTTCAAAGCCCTCCGGCGCGCTCGGGGCTTTGGGCTGAGATGCCGTGGCAGAGGTGACGCGCGCGGTCGGCAGGTCCTGCGCCGCCAGGGCGTAGTTCCACGGCTCGATCGAAAACCACGTGAAGAAGACCAGCACAACAGCCGCGATCGGTCGAAGGCGGCGCAAGAACAAGGGGTGCATGGGGCCCCAAAGGAGTAGCCGGGAATATAAATACCTTACCGGAGAATGTCAATCAGGAATTTCACACGGCCGTTGTCCCCCCGGTCACGACCGGGATACTCATCACTAGCCCTCTTGCCGGACTTCGTGAATCCAATATAAAAGTACAAGGACCGTGCCCGAGCCGCCGTGCATCTCCCCGAACGTCCTGTGGCAGAAATTTGCTGTGGATATTTGAGAGGTTCCTTTGCTGAATCAGGGAGATCGATGTGTCGCAATCCCCTTCAGGGAATCAGCGATTTTAAAACGACGATTAACCGATTCAGTCCGTTAGTATCCTGCGGCGACAAATTTGCCCGACAAATTTGTCGCTACCGACGAATTGCGCGCCTACGATTCAGTCCTATAACCAGAAACGCCATTTTCAGTCCCAGCCATATCACCCTCCCTCCCTAACCGTGCGTCGCTCTTCCCCTCATTCTGACGGCACACATGACTCCTGATCGTGGTTTGAAATGAAAACGCGCCTTGATCAGTACGAATGTTCAACCGGAAGGCACGCCCACCCCACCATCCTAACTGCTCACGAACAGCTCGAACCTCGTTCCATGGGCTTTGGATTCGAGTTAGCAGTTGGATTTGCCCTCGACGCCTTCTGGTCCTTTGGTATACGAGCCCCTCATCACTGAGCGTCAGCGACGTGCTCGTAGCTCTGATCATCACCTCTACATAGAGATAGCCAGCCGCACCCAGCACTATAGCGGCCATCATTCCCAATAGAATCGCTGAATAATTCAGGGTTCCCTTGGCCCAGCCGATCCCGACGAATAGAGTTCCAAAAGGGATGGCGATGCCCAAGATGAACGCGATCGCCCAATGCTTAGCCTCCGAGCGCGCTTCTTCTACGCAGCCCAGGAACGGGCGGAACTCACGACGGTCCATAACGCTGAATATAAACCACACCCGGCCGATTCGGAAGCCGGTGGGCCTGCACAGCGTGACGACCGCCGTTGGGTTCCCGCCTTCTTGCTTGATTAGGACGCGACAGAATCAGCGGCTATACTTCTGAAGGGTGCAGGGGGCTGGCCTTGAGAACACCCTTGTGGGTTGTTCTGATCGGCGTGGTTCAGGGCGCGTTGCTCGCCGAGGGGCAACTGCTGGCGGCTCGCAACGTTTGGCCGGTCGAGACCTTTACTGGCTTGATTATCTGGTTCACCCTCGTCGTCGGTCTTGGCTTTAGTCTGCAACTCCTCATCCGCTTTGTCGCCACGATCCGCTTTTGGCTGGTGTTCGGCACGGTCGCCCTGGTCCTCGGCGGACTGGCTTGGTATACGGGGCAGACCATCCCCTCACCGAAGCACGCCTCGCTCATCCTGAGGCCTTTCGCGTTTACGACCGGTATGGGCCTCTTGATCATCTTGACGGTGGCTCGAGCGAGGCTGGCGAGCGACGGTGTTCCGACCCGGTATCATGACCTCTTCGATCATGCGTTGGAGACCCTGTTCCTCGTGGCTTTGGCCGTCTGGTTTATCGCCACGTATGCGATCGGACTCCTCGTAATTGGCGTGTTTGTCCAAGCATGGCTGGTAGCGACAGGCATTTTGTCGTCCGTTTATATGCCGGTCTTGAAGGCCACGTTCCTATACCCCTTTGCCGGTCTGTTCTCAGGAATGGCGATTGCGCTGGGCCAAAGTTCGACGCACCTGATGCCAACGCTGCGCCATGCCCTGCTCAAGTCGTGTACCTGGAGCCTCCCCGTGCTCGCACTGGCCCAATTCGGCGTCGCGATCACTATGCTGGCGGTTTCTCAAGAATGGATGTTCCTTCCGTCGTCATTCAAATATTCGTCATTCAAATACCTTGTGTTCGTATGGGCAGCAGTGGCTCAGGTACTGACTCTTCTTGCAATCAACGGAGTGTATCAGGGTGGCGAAGCGACTGAGCCTCTGCCGCGCGTCACCCGAGGGTCGACTACGATTGTGATTATTCTGGGCCTCTTAAACTGCATGTTGTATCTGCAATGGCTGACGACCACGATCAGGGGGCCGGAATGGACCCTGGGACCCGCATGGATCAGTGTGTTCGAATTCCTCGTTGCACTCACTCTGACCGGATACCTCATTGCTGCTGTCGAGCGGAATCGACCGTGGATGCGGCTGGTGGCGCCGGTCAACGTTGCCGTGGCCTCGGTGATCGTCGTGCTTGCCGGGCTCATCAACACGCCGGTACTTGACCCCAAACGAATCGTGGTAGCCTACCAGCTCCATCGTGTGCTGGATAGCGCCCGTTTTCAGCCGTCGGTGCTCTTCTGGTCCGGCAGCTACGAGTTCTTCTCCCTGGGACAGGCAGGGCTCGATGCCGTGAGCCGACTGGCACGCGTCGAACAGCATCCGCGAGCCGAAACGATCCGGAGCATCGCGGGGAACGCGCTCAAAAATCTCCAGTGCGGCATGAAGCCGCTCCGCGGGTCCGGCGCGCCGGCCTCCACTCCTGAAGGAAACGGCCGCGTATATCTGGCGGCCCTGGACATAGCCTCGATCCCGCGCGTCGCAGAACTAGCTCGGTATTATCAGCAGGACCTCAACCTCTCGGTCGAGACCCTACTGGATGTTCCTCTGTTCGAAATCGCGGACGAGATAGGCGTCGCGTGGGACGACGATAGCGATCAGCTCGTGGCCGAAGAGGCGGTTACGCTCATGACCAGGCAGTTTGCGGTCGTGGCCGATGATCAGGATTCGATCTTGATCGGCCTGACCGTTCTTGACATGTACATTCGCGACTCCGCGTGGCGCTTCGCCTTTTCCTTCCGAGACCAAGACCGGTTCGCGATCGTCTCAAGCCATCGGATGGATCCCGCCACCTTCAGGGATGCCCCGAATGAGGAACTGTTGGTGCGACGCATTCGCAAGATGATAACGAAAAACATCGGCATGCTCTATTATCGGCTTCCCGAAAGCGAGTACCGGAACAGTGTGATGTGCGGACCAATCACGGATATCGAAGATCTAGATTTGATCGGCGAGCGTTTCTAGCGAGTTCTCAAGCCGAAACCAACGATATCTCCATTCTGATCCTGGGCCTCTCTGTCGCCAAATGACGCCCCGCATCGGGTGCGCGCGCTTCGTCTCTCAGCGGCCAGCGAAACGCACGTTGCATATCCCGACGTGAACCCCCGCACCGTTGACTCTCCGATCCACCATCGCGACAATAGAAAAACCTCCTCCGAACAGTGATACTGGGAGCGTACGGAGTGACGTGCAACAGGGCGCCGGAGGCGCGTTTCATGTCGATCAGAACGCTCGCTGCGATCACGCTGCTGGTCGTCGCGCCGTGGGGATGTGCGGGCGCGCCGGAGCCCGCCCCGGTGACGATTCCCCCTGAACGCGTGGAGCAACTCATTCGGGCGCTGTCGACCCCGGTCGATCGGCCCCCGATGCTGAAGGATCCGGTCGCGCACCCCTACTATCCGAAAGAAGTGATCCCCGACAAACGGCCAGGGCTGGTCCTGCTCAAAATCGACGTCGATGCCCAGGGTCGCGTGACTGCGGTCGAGGTGATCGAGTCCACGGCGTTGATCTTCGAGTCGCAAGCACGGCAGGCCGCTCGCCAATGGTCCTTCGAGCCCGCGCAACGGGACGGCGTGGCCGTGCCCGCCACGATCGTCGTACCTGTGGAGTTTAGCGAGAGAGAGTAAGCGTCTGGCGACTCACGAACGAGCCCTATCGCACGATCAGCGTGCCCTTCATCCCCGACTCATGATGGGACACCGGAACCTCCGCATCGCAGCGGAATCCAAATTCCCCCGCTTTCTTGGGTGTAAAGCGCAGCACCACCGTGGCACCCGGTAACACTTCGAGTTCCTCGACGCCATGAACGAGCGCAATCGTGCCCTTGGTTTCCAGATCCACGGTCACGTCCGACAAGACATCGCTCACGAATTCATGGAGGACCTTGCCCGAGTTGACCAGGTGCAGTTCAACCGGCTTGCCGCTTTGGACCTCGACTCGAGCGGGTTCGTACTTGTATTCAGTCAATGTGATCGTAACTTCCTGCGGAGCCGGCGGCGTGGTTCGCTCATCCGCCAGGGCGACGGCAGGAATGACCGCTGTCAGTACTCCAAACAGAATCCAATACTTCATCGCTTCGCTCCCTTTCCCCACATGTCCAACAACGGCACCCCGATCAACACAATCGCGGTGCCCGTCATCACCACCCAGCTCGTGACCTGCAATAAGGCGAACCCTGGCGCCGCGAACCGAATCAGCCACGGCGAAGCCAAGTCGCTGAACGTGCCCGCAAACGCCAGCGCCACAACGGTTCGTTTGAATGAGCGGCCCACCGAGGTCGCGACAAACAGATGCGTCAACACCAACAACATGATCCCTTCGATAAAGGCGTGAAAGTGCATCTCTTCCAACATCTGTCCCACCGGCCGGGGAAACAGATCCCCGTTGTCTGTACCCCGGTAGTGCTCGACAATCTGCTGATACTGCGGACCAACCCTGGTGAGCGCGATGGCGACGAGCGTGAAATAACCGACCGCCGCAAACACCAGGAAGCCGGTGTAAATCGCTTTGACCTCGAAGGGGCTGTTCCGGATCTGGAAACCGTTGCGGGAGAAGTCCTTCACGACGCGGTGGCCCCTGCCCCGTACACGACCGCGACCAGCGCCAAGGCTTTCTTCACCGCGTAGGTCGTCGATCGAGACGACAGGCTCGCGCCGCTGATTCCGTGCACGTCACGACCCAGTTTGAGCGGCGCGGCCAGGGTCTTGCCGGCAAACTGATCGAGAAAACGTTTGGAACGAATTTCCGATCCCTGCGATTCACGGTAGGTCAACACCTGCACGCCCCGCACAGATCCTTCGGGTGCGACGGCGACCATGAACGTGATCGGCTGTTCTTTGCCGATCACGTTCAACACGGTCGCGTAGCCGATCACCCGTCCCTCCCGCTCGCCGACCCAAAACGTCGCCTCGGTATCGCGAATCCGACCGTCCATGAGCGTTTGCATGCGCGCTCGATGCGCGTCCGTCAGCGCGATGGTCTCATCTCTGAATCGATCGGCGTCCGGCATCAGCACCCGTAGAGCTTCCTCGCGGCTAAGGTAGACCACCGCGAACCCGAGGGAAGGACGGATCGCCATGGCCGCAAACATCGCCAGCAGACCGCCGAGCACCCGCCGCCTGCTCACCAGACCGCGCGTTCGTTGTCCCACCACCAGTCCCTTCCACCCCGGCGTCTCGACCATCGATAACTGCCGGGTGTCGCGGGCCACGATGAGACCTTGAACGCCCGCGCGGGTCAGGCACTCGACGCCGGGCTTCGGTCCCAGAACAAAGGCGGCGGTGGACAGAGCGTCCGCTTCCAACGCGCTCCCTGCCACGACCGATGCGCTCAGCGACGCGTCGGCAGGCCACCCACTCCGCGGGTCGAGGATATGGCCATACGGGGTGCCGCCGAGAATCACCGCCTGCTGATCGTTCGCCGACGTCGCAATGGCGCGGTCGCTGAGCTTGACCACTTCGATGAGCCGGTTGGGATCCCGTGGGTTACGGATCCCCACGCGCCATGCCCCTTTTCCCGGTGGACGACCGAGCGCGTAGGTGGTACTTCCGAAATGGACGAGCGCCGACGAAACGCCGTAAAGGCTGAGCAGGTGGACGACCCGGTCCACCGCGTACCCTTTGCCCATGGCCCCGAATTCGAGTTCAACCCCGGGGCACTGATACGCCACCGTGCCCGCGCGGTGATCAACCACGACACGGGTTGTCCCGGTTTTCGACAACGCCTTGCTGAATTCAGCGGCCGGCGGCGGCCCGTTGCGGTCGTCCTGATTCCGCCAAAGTCTTGTCAGCGGCGCGACCGTTGGATCAACCGCCCCTCCGCTGACTTTCGACAAACGCATCGCTTCGTCAATCAGCCGCAGCACGTCCGGCGACACATGCACCGGTCCGTACCCTGCCTCGCGATTGAGCCGAGAGACGTCGCTTTGCGGGTCGAATATGCTGAGCCGCTGCTCAAGGCGCACCGCCTCGTCAAACGCCGCGTCGAGCACCTCCCGGCCTCGCCGCGCGTCAATCCCGACCAACGTAATCTCCAACACGCACCCCATACAGGGGCGCGCGCCTTTGAGCAGCGGCCCACGCACGTTACGCCTCAGAACTGATACGCCACCCCCAAATTGAACCGGCTGCCGTCGTTGTCGGCGCCGTCTTCCCAGCTCTCCACGTCGCCCTTCACCGCAACATCCGGTATCGGGTAATACGCCAGTCCCGCGGTCATGACCTGGCGGTCATTGGCGGGGTCAGCGGTGAACCCGGCCGGAACCGACTCTTGGGTATTGAAGTCTTCGTAGCGGACAAACACCACGACCGCCTGGTTCGTGTCGGAGGCCACCAGCCTGAGGACGTCGTAGGCGGCTTCAAGGTACCACCCCGTCATCTCCTCTCCGATCGTCTCGGTCGTGAAGGCGCTGATCTGGTCGGCGCCGTCGACCTGGATCATCGTGTACACGCCGCGCAGGTCAAGGCCCGCCATGCGCAGCCGCGCATCAGCCTCCCAAATCCCGACTCCCGCATCCGACAACGCTGGATTCTTCGTGGTATTGGCACCGCCCTGGTAGGCCGAGAGTCCCAACTCCACGCCAGGTAGCCCGACGTATTCCAATCGTCCCACCACCGCGAGATCCTCGGAAGGCTGCTCCGCCACGTGTCCGCGCCCGCCGCGAATCCCGTTCGACGCGGAAAAGCCCTCGGCATTCAAGCCTGAAACGACATACACTCGATATTTGAGCCCCGCCGGAACCGAGCCGAAGAGCCCAACGCCACCCTCCTGCCAGGTGGTCGGGATGATGGTCCGCTGCACGTACGGCCGCTCCACGCTGTAGAACAGCGGCGGTTCATGAAATTCGTTCAGAGGACCGACCGGCATGAGCATGCTGCCGGCGCGCACGTTGAACGCCGGCGTGATGAGAAAATCCAAGTACGCGAATTCGAGTTCGATTTCGGTTGCAGCGTGCTCAAAGTCCACCTCGGTGTGCACGCTGATGCGGTCGTTGAACTGGTAGCTCACCCCCCACACCATCCGGTGCAAATCCATGATCGCCGGATCGGCATCGTCGGGAACGCCCGATCCTTCGGGGCTGTTGAAGTGCAACTCGCCGTACCCGTGAAAGCTCAGTTTGCCCCCGCCGGATCCGCCGTGCGACTCCTCTCCACCGCCCGCTATTTGATCGAGCCGTCCCTCGATCCGATCCAGTCGTTCTGTCACCGACTCCTCCGCCAACGCATTCACCGCCAGCGGCCCTGCAAGCCACACACAGATCCCCAGCGCCATCACCATCCTTCGCATCACGTTCCTCCGTGGGTTAATGGTTCATCGGGCGCTGGGTGCTCGTCGTGCGCGGGGTGCTCGGTACCTGAAGACCGCTGGCCGCTGTGATGTGTGTTTCGCCCCTTCGATATCAGGGCGCCTCTGGATCGCGCGGACGCGGCGCGAACCCCGTGATCTGATCCTGCGGGATCAGCATCGTCCGTTTACAGCGACGGCATTTCAGCTCAAGCGCGCCACCCTTCCAGCGCGCCAGCAAGCCCCCGCACAAGCACCGCACCTCCGTGGCGCGGCCTCTCGCCTCCGGTTGGCGGGGAGTCACCGGAGGCGGCCTCCCCTGCCTGACGCACCCGGGAGCGTCGAGAGGTAATTGATATTGGAATTAGATTTCATTTTCACTCACGAGGGACGCATCATAGTCTGGATCTCGCGAGGTTGTCAAGGGGTTAACGGGTTAGGTTGTTACGGATCGGTCTAGTGGTTGTGGTGGTGCGGGACGGGGTGCGCCCGCCGTCCTTTGTCATGACGGCCGGCCTCGCAGGCTTTGCACAATCCGTATAACTCGAGCTTGTGGAACGTGATCCGGAAATCATGCTCACGAGCCACTTGCTCCTGGAACTCCTCGATCTGAAAATTCTCGAATTCGATGATCCGCCCGCACTGCGTGCAGATCAAATGGTCGTGGTGAGATTTCCAGGCGACGTTGTCATAGATGGTTTTACCTTTTCCGAAGTGTCGTTCCTGGGCGAGTTCCCACTGACACAGCAACTTGAGGGTTCGATACACGGTGATAATGCCGATCGAAGGATCTTTCTTGGCGACCTCGTGGTAGAGGTCCTCGACCGTAATATGGTCCTGGTGCAGAAAAAGTTGCGCGATCAACTCACGCTGGTGAGTCAGTTTGAGCCCGTGTTCGCGAAGCCGTTCGTGCAGCAGATCTCGGGAGCGGGCCTTGATGGTGTTTTTCGCCATGAAATGAAATTTCGTTTAGAGACAACACAATACGACGACCCCGAAGAGTCTGTCAAGGTATTGCGGCCACCAGCACTCGTGCCTTGACTTTCACCAGGGTTTCCTTACAATGGCCGTACTTTTCGGGAAACGACCCCAGGGGTGACGAGGAGATCGCATGGCGTCTGGACGGGAACGAGCAAAAGAATTACGACGGCGTCAGAAGCGCCGCCGGGAACGACTACGCGAGCGGATCAAGACTCTGAAAGCCAAAGCACAATCCCAGGCCGCCAAGAAACCGGTCAAGGCCAAGCCCAAGCGAGAGAAACCCGCTCCGGCCGCAACCACGCCCGAGTCGGCCGCGCCGACCGGTCAGCCAAGCTGACGGCACGCGGTTCGGAAAACCGCGTCAGAGCCGATTGCGGGCTGTGACGATCACGGCTTCAGCGACCTGCCGCATCGGCCGGCGGTTGTTCATGCTCTGCCGTTGGAGGACGCGGAACGCTTCTTCTTCGGTCAGACGGCGATCCCGCATCAGGATTCCTTTGGCCTTCTCGACCAGCTTCCGCAACTCCAGCGCATCGTGCATTTGAGCGCTTTCCTGCATCAATCGCGTGTTCTCGATCGCCACCGCCGCTTGATTCGCGATCGCCTGCAAGAGCTCGATCTCATCCGACAGGAAAACGTGCGGAGCGGCGGTGTAACTGTTGATCACGCCCACCGCGCGGTTCTGGTAGAGCATCGGCACCGAGAGTAGCGACCGCAGCCCCTCGCGGCGTGCAAGGTCGGGATAGGCGTAGCCGGGATCGGCGGTCACGTCGAAGACCGCGATCGGGCGTTTTTCCAATACCGCGCGCCCGCTCACGGCTTCGCCGATCTTGAGTGGTGGTTTGCTCCGGTACGCGTCCGACAGACTCTGCGTCGCCGCGATACGAAGCTCCCGGCGTTCGTCGTCGGTGAGCATAATCGAGCAGATTGCCGACCCCATGGTGCGCGCCGTGATGGTCACGATCAGGTGTAACATCTCCTCGAGGTAGCGCGTCGACGTAATGGTGGTGCTCACCTGGAGCAGCGTTTCAAGCTGGAGCGTCTTGCGCCGCATGGCCTCGTAGAGGCTGGCGTTTTCGATGGCCCCGCCGACCTGATGGCCGATCGCGGTCAGCAGCGCGATTTCCGACCCGCTGTGCCGGTGAGAGCGGCGGTGTTGGACGTTGATCACGCCGATGACTTCGTTCTTGGCGATCACCGGCACGGAGAGAAACGCCTGGTAGCGGTCTTCGGGCAGGTTGTGGAAACACTTGAACCGCGGGTCCTCGCTCGCGTTCTTGTCGATGGCCACGGGCGTGCGCTCGCGCGCCACCCACCCGGTGATCCCCTCTCCCATCTCAAGCTTGATCCGCCCGATCAGGCGCGGGTGGGGCTGCTTGGAGGCCCTGAGCACCAGCTCTCTGCGCGCGCCGTCCACCAGGTAGAGAAAGGCCGCGTCACCACCAGTGACCTCCACGACCAGATCGATGATTTGCCGGAGCACCGCTTCCTGGTCGAGGGTCCCACTGATGGTTTCGCTGATCCGGCGCAACACGTCCAACTCGCGGTTGGTCTCGCGGAGCGCTTTCGCCGTGGAGCGAGGGAGGCGGGATCGCGTGGTCATGGCGCGGGCATTCTAGCAGTCCACACCCAAAGTCTCAAACAGGGCTCACTCCGACGTCACCAGAAGGTCGTATGTCCCCAGCTCCCCGGCCGAGGGAGGGGCATCCGGGGACCGCGTGATCCGGATGATATACGGCGTGCCCATCGTGGCCGTGAAGGTCACGCTGGAGGACAACGTGGTGGCGTCGTTCGGAGGGCAGCTCGCCAGGGCACACGATAGGGAGTACGTCTGACCGTTGAGGTTGTCCGCGGCCGTGCCGTCGTCGGAAAGGCTCAGCACATCCAGGACGGTGTCCGCGGCATTGGAGACGCGGGCATCGCACACCACGGGAAAACCCGTACAGCGAGACGTCGCCACCGTAAACGTCCCAACGGCGGGAGCGGTGAACGCGACATAGTCGATGTCGCCCCCCGGATACAACGAGTGGTGCTGGACGGCCGTCGGGTTGTTCCCCACGAAGAGCTCGATCGGCTTGGCCCGCGACGGGTCGTCATCGTTGCCCCCGGCTTCTTGGTCGTCGGCCCACAGGTCGATACTCCGGGCCTCCAGAATCGGCTGCAGGTCGCCGGGATTTGCCGATTGCCACGCGATCCAAAAGTCCTCGAAGCTCACGGGTGAAGTCGCAAGCCCGCTCACCACGCCCCATACCGCAGGAAGGAGCCCGCTCAGAGAACCGGCGCCCTCGTCCGCATCATCGGCGTCGTGCGCATCCCACAACACCGCGGCGACAGCGAGTTCGTTGGTGTCGTACCGGGTCGCCGTGCCGAACGAAGGGCCTTCGATCTCGAACACCAGGCGGACCCCTGTTCCGCTCGTGTCCACGTGCACGGGATCGTTTCGCACCACGCTGGAGAAGAACGTGGCCCAGCCCTCCGACCATGCCAGACGGAGGTCCAGCGTCTCGTCTCCCAAGACGTGGGGACCTCCGGGCGAATCATCGCGGGAATACACGTCGAGAACGTAGTGGCCGTATTCGTGGAGCAACACGGCGTCGTCAAACTCGTCGGGGTCCGCCGTTGTCCCCAGGACTGTGATGGCTTTGGCCGAGGGGTCGTAGCTAGTACCCGACGAGTTACCGGGGAACCAGAACCATACCAGCGGCGATACCGGTGCGGCGCCGGTGAGGTTCTCGACCACCTCTGCACCGCGAACGCCTTGATCCAGAATATTGAACGCCCCGGCTCCGAGGCCGCTTCGCGCCTCCAGCCCCTGAACCGACTGGATCTCCCCGTCACCCGCATCGTCATAGGCCGAGGAAGCCAAGCCGTACAGAAACGGCTCCGCCGCGGAGCGCTGCACGCTGACCCGGTATCGATCGACTGAGGAAAGGACGCGGAGGTACACACCGACTCGGCCCGGGTTGTTGAACGTGATCTGGAATCGTCCGTCGCCATCCGTCTGTCCTGAAGCCAGCACCGCGCCGGTTTGGCAGCTGATCAGTTCGACGTCGGCGTATCGGATCGGTGTGGGCGTCACGGCGCCGGTCGGCCCCTGCGGCGTGATGACCCGCTTGGAATACGTGGCGAGCCCCTCCGCCACGCCGGCTCCTCCCACCTCGGCGCGTCCCTCGAACATGCCACACGACGTACCCAAACTCCGCGGTGATCCGTCCTGGCAGCCCAACACGGCCAGAGCCAGGAGGGCGCCTCCCACGCGAACCGCGGACACGATGTCAGGCTTTTTGCGAGGCCAGCTCGGGCGTCGGCCAGAACAGAATGCGGTGGCAGTAGGTGCAGGTCAGTAACTTGTCGTTCTTGCGAAGGTCGGCGATGAGTTGCGGAGGGAGCGCTAGTCGGCACCCTTGACACGCGCCGTTCTTCAGGGGAACCACGGCGAGCCCTTTGCGCGTCGTCTTGAGATGGTTGTACGTCTGGCGGTTGGAGGGCGAGAGCTGCGCCGCAACGGCCTTCGCATCGGCCGAGAGACGCTCGGTCTCCACCTCCATCGCCCGCTGCTCGGCCTCGATGCGGGCGCGCTCCTGCTCGTAGTCCCGCTTGCGGGCCGCCAAGGCATCTTCCCGCTCTTTGATGGTGCGCCCAAGCGCCTCGGCACGATCCATCATCTCGATCAGGCGCTCCTCGACCGTCCCCTTTTCCTGCTGAGCCAACTCAATTTCAAACAGATGCGCCTGGTATTCCTTATTGGACTTGATCTCTCCGGATCGCCCCTTGAGCTTTTCGATCCGCTCCTCCCGCTCCTTGAGGTCCTGTTCCTTGTCGCGTCGATCCCGGTTCAGCGTGTCGAGGTCGCCTTTGACCTTTGTCAGTTCCGCGGTCGCGTCTTCGACGGGCTTGGTCGCTGCTTCGATCAGGAGGGGCACCTGACGACGCTTCTCCGCGTTGGCGTCGAGCTGCGTGTCGAGATCCTGGAGTCGGATGAGGAGTGCAAGTTGTTCGTTCAATCAGGTCCTTGGATGGTAGGGGCATTCATGTGAACGCTCCTACAGGCGTCGTGGAGTTGGGCCGACCACTTTCGTCGCGGCCGCATGCGTTGTTCCTGTTGTGGGCCCACCAGGACTCGAACCTGGGACCAACCGGTTATGAGCCGGCAGCTCTGACCAACTGAGCTATGGGCCCCACCGAGCTTGCTGGGCCGAACGTAGGCGCCGTCCTCCCGCGCCGAGGCTCGGTGTCTTTTGCCTCTCATCCCTCCACAAAACTCTTCAGCCGCCGACTGCGACTGGGGTGCCTCAACTTACGCAGCGCTTTCGCCTCGATTTGCCGAATGCGCTCGCGGGTCACCTCGAAGTCCTGGCCCACTTCTTCGAGCGTGTGGTCCGTGGTCTCCCCGATGCCGAATCGCTTCCGCAAGACCTTCGCTTCACGGCTGGTCAAGGTGCCGAGCACGTTGCCGATCTGGCGCTGCAGGTCGTAACGAATCGTGGCTTCGAGCGGCGAGGCCACGCGTTTGTCTTCGATGAAGTCCCCGAGGTGGCTGTCCTCCTCTTCCCCGATGGGCGTTTCGAGCGAAATAGGCTCCTTCGCAATTTTGAGAATCTTGCGGACCTTATCCAGCGACAGATCCATCTTCTCCGCAATCTCTTCAGGGAGCGGTTCGCGGCCGAGTTCCTGGACCAACAACCGAGAGGTGCGGATGAGTTTGTTGATCGTCTCGATCATGTGCACGGGAATCCGGATCGTTCGCGCCTGGTCCGCGATCGCCCGGGTGATCGCCTGTCGAATCCACCACGTCGCGTAGGTGGAGAATTTGTACCCGCGCCGGTACTCGAACTTGTCGACGGCCTTCATCAGGCCGATGTTGCCCTCCTGGATCAGATCGAGAAACTGCAACCCACGGTTGGTGTACTTCTTCGCGATACTGACCACCAGTCGGAGGTTTGCCTCGACGAGTTCACCTTTGGCACGCTTGATCTTCTGGTCGCCGGCCTGAAGATGTCGGATCGCATCTTTGAGCTCGGCCGCCGAGACCGCGGCCTCCATTTCCGTCGTGCGGATCAGACGGAGCGCGTTGCGATAACGCTTCTCCTTCTGCGCGAACTCTTCTTCGCTCATCTCGATCTTCTTGAGTAACGCCTTGAGCGCACGGGGATTGTGTTTCACTCGGCGGAAGATCACCAGCGGTTCTTCCTCCGGCGCTCCCATGCGGAGACGGATCTCCGCCATCTCGCGCTCGGAGCGCGCGACGTCGTCCGCCAGGGCCTTGAGGCGCTTGAGGATTTCATCGAGGAACCGCGGCTGCAGATTCAGGGCCTCCATCTTGACCACCAGGCGGTCCTTGGCCTCCTTCACCGCCTGCCTCATCTTGCGCCGTTTCGCCGCATCGCTCCCCGCCCGCTTCCACCGGATCGCCGTATGATTGAGCTCTCGATACAATCCGCGGATGCCGCTCAACATCTGCAGGACCTTGGCCTTCAGTTCGGTGGTGTCGCGTTCGCCCGCGTCTTGGTCGGCGATGTCCTCGTCGAACGCCACCACCAGGGTTTCAACGCCAATCGTGTCTTGTTTGAGCAGCTCTCCGCTGGCCAGGACTTCCCGCACGGTCATGGGCATGCCGAACACGATCGAACTCACCTCGCGTTTGCCCTCTTCGATCCGTTTGGCGATTTCAATCTCGCCCTCACGGCTCAACAGGTGGACGCTGCCGATCTCCTTGAGATACAGCCTGACGGGGTCATCGGTCCGGTTGAGTATCCCCGGCGTGAGGTCGATTTCTTTTTCCTTCTCCTCGCCTTCTTCCAGGAACTCTTCGCCCACTTCTTCGCTGTCTTCGAGCTCCTCGAGCTCCTCTTCCCCCTCTCCCAGCGGCGGAAAGCGGCCCTCTTCTCCGGAGTCGACCACTTCGATGTCCATCTCGCCGAACATGACCATCAGGTTGTCGATCTGCTCGGAAGACAACACGTCGGCGGGAAGCGCGTTGTTCAATTCGTCATACGTCAGGAATCCCTTTTCCTTACCCAAGGAAATGAGGTTCTTGACTTCGTCGAGTTTCTCGTCTTTTGACATGAACGCTACGCTCCCGCCGCCCGCTTGACGCACCGTCTACGAGGCCGCCGCATGTGAGCCTCGATGTTGTTCGATCTCCATGATCTCTCTCTTGAGTCGGTCGAGTTCACGCTGTAATTGCTCTCGTTCTCCCTGATCGCGGCATTGATCAATCGCTCGGGGCAGTTCCCCCACGCGGCGTTCGTGTTGAGTACGGCGGACTCTCACCACGCAGTCGCGGATCTGCTGATCGGGATCATCTCCATCGAACGGGTAGGTCGCCAGTTTGGCGATCGCGCCCGCCACGTCGTCACGTCCCTCGGCCAGGGCGCGATCGCGAAGGGTGATGGCCAGATCGGCGTCACGCGACCCGATCTCTTCCCGCGCCAACTCGACCACCGACCGCAACGTCTCGTCCGTCAGGGCGTCGCTGGAGATACGGGAAAGCAGCGCCGCGGCCAACCGACCCTGGATCAACGCGGCGGCAACGACCTCCTCCGCGTGCGGCCACGCGCGACGCGCTTTCGAGGCGGGGTGGCGCGCACCTCCGGGCGATGGTTGCGACGTCCCCCCGACGGCCGCGTGCCGTCCGCGTTGCAGCTCCGCGCGCAAGGACGACTCCGCCACCCGGATGCGGTCGGCGAGCCATCTCAGGTGGTGGTCGCGGTCGATCGCGTTGACGAGTTTCGCGATGACGGGCAGCGCGCGCGCTGCCGCGGCCTTCTTCGCCTCCGTCGAGCGATAGTCCCCCGGAGGTACCAGATGGTTCAGCACGAATTCGGTAAGGCTGACGGCCTGCTCCAGCACCGCGCGAAACACGTCGGGTCCGTCTTCGTGAAGCACCCGGTCGGGGTCCTTTCCGGTCGGGAGCGACGCCACGTCCACGCGCAGATCCATGGGGGCGAACAGGTCGACGGTCCGGAGCGCGGCGCGCACGCCGGCGGCGTCCGGATCAAACACCAGGCACACGCGACTGACCAAACGGCGGATCGTCTCCAAGTGCGCGGGGGTCAACGCGGTGCCCAGCGTCGCGACCACGTTGCTGAAACCGGCTTGGTGCGCCGCGATCACGTCGAAATAACCCTCGACCACAACCAGCACCCCGCTCGCCGCCAACGACTGGCGCGCGCGATCCAGCGCGAACAGGTGCCGGCCCTTGGTAAAGATCGGCGTATCCGGTGAATTCAAGTATTTGGGGAGCGCGTCGTCCAGCACCCGTCCCCCGAACGCCACGACCTGACCGTGCGCGTCGCGGATCGGACAGATCAGTCGGTGCCGAAAGCGGTCGTACCACCCGCCCCCCTGGCTCCGCGGAACCGCCAGGCCCGCGTCTTCGAGCTGCGCCGGGGTCCACCCTTTGCTGGTCAAGGCCGTCAACGCGTCATCCCAGGACGACGCCGCATAGCCGAGTCCGAAGGCTTCAAGCGCGTCGGCGGTGACGCGGCGCGATTGGATATAGCGACGGGCGATGTCCCCTTCTCGGCCGGCCAGCCGCCGCCGGAAATGGTCGGCGGCCGCGACGTGGATGTCGTACAACAGTTGGCGGCGTCGGTCGGCCCCCGAGGATTCGCTCGTGGGGAGCGGCACGCCGGCTTTGCGGGCCAGCCACTGAACCGCCTCGGGAAAACTCACCGACTCGCGCTGCATGACGAACGCGAAGAGATCACCGCCGGCCCCGCAGCCGAAACAATGGTACAACTGCTTCGAGGCGCTCACCGTAAACGACGGGCGTTTCTCCGCGTGAAAGGGACAGAGCCCGACGGCGTTTTGGCCGGTACGCTTCAGCGAGACGTGAGTGCCGATGAACTCGACGAGGTCCACTCGCTCGCGGATCGCGCGAAGCACCGCGTCGGAAAACCCTCGCACGGGACGACCTACTCGGCCCGGTCCGGGAACCGCCCGCTCAGCAGCGGGAGGATCGTGAGCTGTCAACGCCATTTAGGCTGACGATGGAAGGCGCTCCAAATATCGTTTGACCGCCGCGTTGACGGTCCCACCCTCCGCGCGTCCCGCGACGCGGGACATGGTCGTTTTCATGACCTTTCCCATGTCTTTGACGCCGGACGCACCGATCTCCGCACCGACCTCGCGCACCAGGTCGTCCAGCTCGTGCTCCGAGAGCGGCGGTGGAAGATAGGACTGGAGGATCGCCACTTCTTCTTCCTCTTTGGCGACGAGATCGGATCGGCCGGCCTTTCGGAATTGCTCGATCGAGTCTCGCCGCTGTTTGATGCCGCCGTGAATGACTTCCAGGACGTCGTGGTCGGTGAGGGGACGGTCCTTACCTCGATCGATTTCCCGGTTCTTCAGGGCGGCGCGGATCATGCGAATGGTGGAGACCTTCGCGGTTTGGCCGCTCCGCATCGCCTCCTTCATCTCTTCCACCAACCGTTCCTGGAGAGCCATTATTCCCCGTTCGCGTGAGGGGGTAAAAAGGTCATTATTATACGGAAACGCTTTCAGAAGGGTCAACCGGGCGGCCACGTCATCGGGCGCCCTCCGAGCAAATGCACGTGAAGGTGGAACACGGTTTGGCCGCCGTCGGGTCCCGTGTTGATCACGGCCCGGTAGCCCGACGACGCGACGCCGGTCTGCATTGCCAACCGGTTCACGCACGCGAAGAGGGACGAGATGATCGAGGCATCCGCGTCCGCGAGCGCTTGCAAGCCGTTGACGTGAGTTTTCGGGATGATCAGGAGGTGGACCGGCGCTTTGGGGGCGATGTCCTGAAACGCGAGCACCTCGTCGGTCTCGTAAACGATCGTGGCCGGAAGCTCCCGGCGGACGATCCTGCAGAACAGACACGAGGATGCGCTCATGCCGTCTCCTATTCAGCGGGAAGGCACTGTGTGGATCAGCGGGATCGAGCTCGCGGGGCTCGCTTCGCTCGGCCCGCCGGGCGCTCGGCACCCGCGCGCCGAGGACGCGCTCCCATCCTGCGCTCCAGTTCTTCATAGATCGCGGCGGGCGGGATATCGTGATAGCCGAGCGCCACCAGCGAATGAAACCACAGATCCGCGGTCTCCCAGACGATCTGGCTGCGCTCCCCGTCTTTGGCGGCCAGCAAGACCTCTCCGGTCTCTTCCGCGACCTTCTTGAGGATCTTGTCAAGGCCCGCGGCGAACAGCGCGGCGACGTACGACCCGTCCACGGGATGGGCCTTCCGGTCGCGGATCACGCCGTACACCCGATCCAGGACCGCCCCGGTCGCTCCGGCGGCGGCGTGGACGAGGCGTCGGCCTTCGGCGCGCCTAAAGAAACACGAGGCCTCGCCGGTGTGACAGGCGGGCCCGACCTGCTCCACCTCCACGATCAGCGCGTCTCCATCGCAGTCGAGTCGCAGCGACACGACCGTCTGCCTGTGCCCGGACGTCGCCCCTTTCTTCCATAACGTGCGGCGCGAGCGACTGTAAAAGTGCGTGAAGCCCGTCTTGAGCGTGAGGGCCAATGCCTCGCGGTTCATGTACGCGAGCATGAGGACCCGACCGGAGCCGTGCTCCTGGACGATCGCCGGCACCAGACCCGCCGCGTCGAACCGCACCGCCCGCTGGAGAGCGGTCGTTGCCCGCTGCTTCGCCACCGCCGCTCCTAGGAAGGACGAACCACCACGCCGCGACCGGCCAAAAACGCCTTGACCTGCTTGATCGTCAACCGACGGTCGTGAAACAGCGACGCCGCCAGGACCGCGTCCGCTCGGCCCACCGCGAGCGCATCGTAGAAATGCTCCAACGTGCCCGCGCCCCCCGAGGCCACCACCGGGACGTTGACCGCCGACGACACCGCGCGCAGCAGCTCGACGTCGTACCCCTGCTGCGTCCCGTCTCGGTCGATGCTCGTGAGCAGCACCTCGCCGGCCCCCAGATCCACGGCGCGTTGCGCCCACTCCACCGCGTTCAAGCCGGCGGGGCGACGCCCGCCGTGGGTCAACACGTCCCATCCTGTTGCGCCCGCGCGCGCGTCGATCGCCACCACGATGCATTGACTGCCGAATCGCTCCGCCGACTCACGGATCAACTCGGGCCTGGCGACCGCAGCGGTATTGATCGAGACCTTATCGGCTCCGGCCAACAACAACGCGCGGATGTCGTCCGTCCCGCGAACGCCTCCCCCCACGGTCAGCGGGATGAACGCGCGCTCCGCGGTGCGGCGGACCACGTCGAGCAAGATCGGTCGCTCATCGGACGACGCCGTGATGTCCAAGAAACACAGCTCGTCCGCTCCCTGGGCGTCGTACCACGCGGCGGCCTCGACGGGATCTCCGCTGTCGCGGAGATCGACGAACCGCACGCCCTTCACGACGCGGCCGTCCTTGACGTCGAGGCACGGAATGATCCGCTTTGCAAACGTGGCCGCTTCGACCGCGCTCACGTCGGCCTCGCCGCGGCGATGGCGTCGCGAAGCGCCAACGTGCCCCGATAAAGCGCCTGTCCCACGATCGCCGATTCCACCCCCTTGATCCCGGCCAGCATCCGGACGTGTTCGATCGTCGCGACCCCGCCCGACGCGATCACGGGTGTGGACACGACGTCGGCCACCGCGGTCAGCGCGTCCAGATTCGGGCCTTCCTGCGTGCCGTCGCGCCGGATGTCGGTATACAGCAGCGCCGCCGCCCCCGCTTGGGAAGCCTCAAGCGCCACATCCAGCGCCGGGCGGTCGGTGGCCTCCACCCATCCGCGGATCGCCACGCGACCGTCCCGTGCGTCGATCGCCACCACCACCTTCCCGGGAAACCGGCGGCAGACCTCCAGCAGGAACGCGCGGTCAAGGGCCGCGCGGGTGCCCACCACAATCCGGTCGGCCCCGGCGGACAAGTAGTCTTCGATCGTTGCCACCTCCCGAACGCCTCCACCCACCTGTACGGGAACCTTCACCGCCGCCAGGATCGCGGCGACCGAGTCGCGGTTTCGGGGCGAACCGGCCGCGGCTCCGTCCAAATCAACGACGTGGAGGCGTTCCGCTCCCTGGGACACCCAGCGTTCGGCCATGGCGGCGGGATCGTCGCCGTACACGGTTTCGGCGTCGAACCGTCCCTGCCAAAGCCTGACGCACCGTCCCCCTCGGATATCAACGGCCGGGATGATGGTCACAACACGGACCTGGCGGCTTCGTCGCGGGAAACCGCGAACCGCCGCAGCAGCGCGAGTCCCAGCGCCTGACTTTTCTCGGGATGGAACTGGCACGCCACGACGTTCCTCCAAGCCAGCACGGACGCAAACCGCACGCCGTACGTGGTCTCTCCCGCGATCACTTGGGGATCATCCGGCACCACGTAGTAGGAATGCACGAAATAGAAATAGCCGTGGTCCGGAATCCCCTCCAGCGGCTCGGTCCGCCTCCGGATCGAGACCGCGTTCCATCCCATGTGCGGCACCTTCAGTCCCGCCATGGCCGGGCTCTCCGGAAAACGCACGACGCGGCCGGGAATCACGTTGAGCCCCCGGTGCCGGCCGAACTCCTCGCTCTCCGTCATGAGCAGTTGCATCCCGAGGCAAATCCCCAAAAACGGAGTCCCGGCGTCGATGACTTCGCGGATCACCGGCTCGAGCCCCAGACGCGTGAGTTGCTCCATCCCGGCGCGAAACGCCCCGACGCCCGGCAGCACCACGCGGTCCGCGCGTCGGATCCGATCGGGATCGCTGGTCACTTCGACCGACGCCCCGAACTGCTCGAACGCCTTCTGGATGCTTCGCAGGTTGACGACCTGATAGTCGATAATGGAGATCATGGGTTCAAGGGTTCATGGGTTCAAGGGTTCAATTGAACATTTGAACCGTTGAACGCTTGAACGTGGCTCTTACTCGATCTTTCCTTTACTCGACGGCACGCCCGCCACGCGGGGATCGATGCGCGTCGCCTGTTCCAGCGCGCGGCCGAACGCCTTGAAACTCGCCTCCAGCATGTGGTGCGCGTTCTTGCCGTAGGGCACCTCCACGTGCACGGTGAGCCCGCCGTGGACCGAAAGCGCCTCGAAAAAGTGCTCGACCAATTCGGTGTCGAACGACTGGACCTTGCGGGTCGCGAGGGGTACCCGGTAGACCAGGTACGGGCGCCCCGAGAGATCCACTGTGACCCGCGCCAGCGTCTCGTCCATCGGCACCGCCGCCGACCCGAAGCGCCTGATCCCGGCCTTGTCCCCCAAGGCCTGTTTCAGGGCCTGCCCGAACACGATACCCAGATCCTCCACGGTGTGGTGATCGTCGACCTCCAGATCGCCCGCAGCCTTCACGTCCAGGTCCAACAGGCCGTGCTTGCCCATCACCGTCAGCATGTGGTCCAGAAACGGAATCGATGTGGCCACGCGGGTCCGCCCCATCCCGTCCACGTCGAGCGTCACGTTCACCGCAGTTTCGGCGGTCTTCCGCGACACCGTGGCCCGACGGATCGGGGCGCGGCGTGCCGACGTACGGGCCCGTCCAGGCCTCACCCGTCCCGCCACGTCCTTAATCCTCCGGGCGCATGCGAATGTCCACGGCCTGCGCGTGCGCTTCGAGGCCCTCGACGCGGGCGATCTGAACCACCTTTTCCGCAAACCGCCGCAATGCATCCTGCGAAAACGCGATCACGCCGCTCTTCTTCGTAAAGTCATCGACCGACAGCGGAGAAAAAAACCGCGCCGTGCCGCCGGTCGGCAACACGTGGTTGGGCCCCGCAAAGTAGTCGCCCAAGGCCTGCGGTGTGTGGTGGCCCAGAAAAACCGATCCCGCGTTCCTGACGTATTTGAGGACCTTGTACGGCCGTTCGATCGACAATTCCAGATGTTCCGGCGCCACGTCATTGGCGATCCCGATCGCGTCCAGGACTTCCGGGACCACCATGGCGACGCCGCGGTGTTTCAGCGACGCTTCGGCGATCTTTCGGCGATCCAGCTTGGCGATCTGGATCGCGATCTCCTTTTGCACCTTCTTGACGAACGAATCCGACGTCGCCGCCAAGATCGTCCACGCGTCTTCGTCGTGCTCGGCCTGCGAGAGGATATCCGCCGCGACGTGCGCGGGGTGAGCGGTTTCGTCCGCAATGATGAAGATTTCGCTCGGGCCCGCCACCATATCAATGTCCACCGTCCCGTACACCAGGCGTTTCGCCGTGGCCACGAACGCGTTGCCTGGGCCCACGATCTTGTCCACGCGCCGGATCGTCTTGGTCCCGTACGCCATCGCGCCGATCGCCTGCACCCCGCCGATCCGATACACCTCGTGAATGCCGACCAGGTCCGCGGCGACCAGCACGTAGGGATTCAGTTCGCCGCGGGGCGTGGGCGTGCACATCACGATCCGCTCGACGCCGGCCACCTTGGCGGGAATGCCGTTCATCAATACCGACGACGGATACGCGGCCTTGCCGCCCGGCACGTACAATCCGGCCGAGGCCAGCGGACGAAGCTGTTGCCCGAGGGTGACGCCCGCCTCTTCGAAGCTCCAGGAATGGGATTGCTGTTTGGAGTGGAACGCGTAGATTCGGTCGGCCGCCATCTTGAGCGCTTCCACGACCTTGGGGTCGGTTTTGGTCAGCGCCGCCGCCCGTTCCTCGATGGTCACCAGAAAGCGTTTCGGCGACATCGCGATGCGGTCGAACTGCTTGGTGTACCGCGAGACGGCGACGTCACCCTTGGCGCGCACGTCGTCCAGAATCGCACGGACCTTGTGCTCGATGCGCCGGTCGTCGGGCTCACCGCGGTTGACGAGCTTCGCGAGCTCCCGGCGCCCCGCTCCGGTCTTGAGTTTGATGACCTTCATCGCCATAACTCGTCCTTTCCGCCTCGGTTGTCCCAGGCCGTCACGCGGGCATTGGGCTGGCTGCCGTGACCCGCTCGACCAGTTCGCTGATTCTGGGGTATTTGACCTTCATGCTGGCTCGATTCACGATCAGCCGCGCGGTGGATCGCACGATTTCCTCAACGATCGTCAGCTCGTTCTCTTCCAACGTCTTGCCCGTGGACACCAAGTCCACGATGCTTTCGGCCAGGCCGATCCGCGGAGCCAACTCCACCGCGCCGGACAGCTTCACGAGCTCGACCGACAGACCGTGCTGCGAAAAGTACCGCTCCGCGATGTTGGGGTACTTGGTGGCCACGCGGCGCTTGCCCGTCCGCAGGCCACCCCGCGAGTCCGCGGGCTTCCGCGGCTCGGCCCACACCACCCGGCACAGGCCGTACCCAAGATCCACGGGCTCGTACACCTCTTTGGGATGCTCGAGCAACACGTCCTTGCCCGCCACGCCCACGTCCGCCGCGCCGTACTCCACATAAGTCGGCACGTCGACCGCACGCACGATCATCACCGACACGCCGTCGTGGTCGGTCCGAAACAACAGCTGTCGCGTTTCGCGCGTGAGCCCCTTGGGACGGATGCCGAGGCCGGCAAACAAGTCGAGCGTCGGTTCGAGCAATCGGCCCTTGGGGAACGCGATGACCAACGGTGCGCGAGTCACGCCGCCTCGCGAATGCGCCGAATCATCGCTCCCACTCGACTGAGTTTCTCCTCCATCCGTTCGTACCCCCGGTCAAGATGGTACACGCGGGAGATCGTCGTCTCGCCCTCCGCCGCAAGCCCGGCCACGACCAGGCACGCACTGGCGCGCAGGTCGGACGCCATCACCGGTGCGCCGCTCAGCCGCGGCACGCCTCGCACCACGGCGTGGTTGCCCTCGACGCGGATCGAGGCGCCCATTCGTTTCAATTCCGCGACGTGCGTCATCCGGTTCTCGAACACGGTTTCGGTCACCACGCTCGCGCCATCGGCCACGCTCAGCACCGCCATCATCTGCGCCTGCATATCCGTCGGAAAACCGGGGTAGGGCGCAGTGGTAAAATCCACCCCGCGCAGCGATCGAGTGCGAACCAGCCGCAGCCCGCTCCCATCGACGCTCACATCCGCGCCGGCCTCGCGAAGTTTGGCGAGCACCGCATCGAGGTGCCCGGCTACGGCGCCCCGGAGCATGACGTCGCCTCCCGTGATCGCAGCCGCCGTCAAATACGTCCCGGTTTCGATTCGGTCCGGCATCACCCGGTACCGACCCCCGCCGAGCGCGGTCACCCCTTCGACGGTGATCACGTCCGTCCCCGCGCCGCTGATCTTGGCCCCGCGGGCGACCAACGCGTCGGCCAAGTCGATTACCTCCGGTTCGCGCGCCGCGTGCTCGATCGTGGTCTTTCCCTCCGCCAGCGTCGCGGCCATGAGCAGGTTTTCGGTTCCCGTCACGGTGGGAAGATCCAGCGCGACGCGGGCGCCGCGAAGTTTCCCGGCCTTGACGCGGATGTACCCGTGTTGGATCGACACCTGGGCGCCCATTCGCTCGAGTGCTTCGAGGTGCAAGTTGACCGGACGCGCGCCGATCGCGCAGCCGCCGGGCAACGACACGCTCGCCTCGCCGCACCGCGCAACCAGCGGGCCCAGCGCCAATATCGACGCGCGCATGGTTTTGACCAGGTCGTACGGCGCGTCGGTCGCCGAGAGCGCGGCAGCCGTCACGCTGACGGTGTCTCCTCCGTCATCGTGTGTCCGCGCCCCGAGATGCCTGAGCAGCGAGAGAATCGTGGACACGTCGCGAAGCCGCGGGACGTTGGAGAACACGCATTCCTCGGCGCTGAGCAGCGCCGACGCCAGCAGCGGCAGCGCCGCGTTCTTGGCGCCGCTGATGGGAATCTCCCCGGCCAGCGGGCGTCCTCCTTGCACCGCGATCACGTCCATGGATTCCCCCCAGCCAACGTCATGATCCGGGCAATGCCGTTGAAGTCCGCATCAACGCGTTCCACGCGAAATCCGTGGCGCTCGGCGATCGCCCGGACCGCGTTCGCCTGCCCGAACCCCAGCTCCAACACGACCCGACCGTGTGGCGACAACACGGGCGACACCTCGGCGATGATCCGGCGGTAAAACCACAGTCCGTCGGACCCGCCGCGCAACGCCGTGTCCGGCTCGAACCGAACCTCGGGCTGCAACGTCTCGTACTCGGCATCCGCCACGTACGGCGGGTTCGACACCATGACGTCGGCCCGTATTGCCTGTTGCGCCAACGGAGTCAGCAGGTCCCCGTGAAGCCACCGCACCCGTGGGGCCAATCCGAGTCGTTCCGCATTCTGGCGCGCCACCTGCAGAGCGGCCCCGGACCGATCTACACCGTACACCACGGCGTCCGGTCGCGCCGACGCGATGGCCAGGGCCAGACAGCCGCTGCCCGTTCCCAGGTCCGCGACCACGGGACGATCCAGCGCTGCGATCGCGCCAAGGACGGCGGCCACCGCGCCTTCGGTCTCGGGCCGCGGGATCAACACGTCCGGCGTGACGACCAGCTCCAATCCGCAAAACGTTTCTCGACCGATGACGTACTGAAGCGGTTCCCGGCGCGCCCGGCGTCGCACGACCGCGAGAAACCGCGCCTGCTCCGCGTCCGTCAACGGCGTCTCGGGCTCGATGTACGCGGCATGCCGCGGGCCGCCGATCACTTCCGCCAGCAACGTCTCGGCCTCCACCCGCGGTACAGCGAGCCCCGCGCGCGCAAGCAGGCCGCTGGCCCAGCGGACGGCGGCCCCTCGCGAGAGGACCTTCAGAGTCGCTGCAGTTGAGCGGTCTGAGTCCATGTTTGGAGCGCGTCGATCAGTTCGTCCAACTCACCGCCGAGCACCTGGTCCAATCGGTGAAGCGTCAGGCCGATGCGGTGGTCCGTCACGCGATTCTGGGGAAAGTTGTAGGTGCGGATCTTCTCGCTTCGTTCGCCGCTCCCCACCTGCGCCTTGCGGTCTTTGGCGATCTGCGCTTCCTGGCGTTCGCGCTCCACCTCCACCAGACGCGACCGCAAGATCCGCATGGCCTTCGCCCGGTTCTTGAGTTGTGATCGTTCGTCCTGGCAACTCACCACGGTCCCGGTTGGAATGTGCGTGATCCTGACCGCCGAATAGGTCGTGTTGACGCTCTGACCGCCGGGCCCCGAGGAGCAAAACGTGTCGACGCGCAGGTCCTTCGGATCGATGTGATAGTCGATTTCCTCGGCTTCGGGGATGACCGCCACCGTCACCGTGGACGTGTGAATCCTCCCGCCGGCCTCGGTGACGGGAACCCGTTGCACGCGGTGCACGCCGCTTTCGAACTTGAGGCGGCTGTAAGCCCCCTTGCCTTCGATCAACAGAATCGCCTCCTTCATGCCGCCGATGCCGGTTTCGCTCGTCGAAACCAGTTCCACCCGCCATCGATGCGCTTCCGCGTACTTCGCGTACATGCGCAACAGTTCCGCTGCAAACAGCGCCGCCTCGCTGCCGCCGGTTCCGGCTCGGATTTCGAGGACGATATTCTTTTCGTCACGCGGATCTTTCGGAAGCAGGGCCAGACGAAGGGCCTCCTGCATCGCGACCTTCTTCGCGGCGAGTGCCCGGACCTCCTCGACGGCCAACTCGCGAAAGGTCGGTTCGGTGCGGGGATCCGCGGCCATACGCTCGGCCTGCTCCAACTCGGCGAGCACCGCGCGATATCCGTGGTACAGGCCCACCACGTCGGACAGTTCGGCCCGCTCCCTCGACAGCCGCTGCACCGCCTGGCGGTCGTTGACCACGGAAGGATCGCCGAGGCTCCGCTCGATCTCGGTAAATCGCGAGGCGAGCGCTTCGAGCCTGCCGATGAGCAGATCAGCTTGTTCAGTCACGGAAGACACGGACGCCCAGAGGCCGCAGGATAGGGGTGCGGCTGTGGTTCGTTACTTCTTGTTGTTGCTGTACTTTTTTCGGAACCGCTCGACGCGGCCTTCGGTATCAACGATCTTTTGCATCCCCGTGAAAAACGGATGGCACACCGCGCAAATCTCCACGCGGATGTCCTTAACAGTGGACCGTGTCCGAAGCATACTTCCGCACGCACAGGTAATGGTGGCTTCCTGGTAGGTGGGATGAATATCAGTTTTCACCGCATCACGCTCCGATCTTTTTGAATTTACGATAGAATCTCACCCTATGGTCCTTATACAAACCGGTGTATTATACCGTGTTGATCCGTCCTTTACAAGGACCCGGCCTAGAATCTTCACCAAATCGCCCCGGCGGCCGCTCCGCACCGCTGCTTGCGGACCTTCTGAGGCGTGTGCTACCCTCCGCCCCAATGTGGCGATGTTTCGTCGCGCTGGCTGCGTGGACGGCCCTACTTTCGGCTTGTACGCGCGGCGAACCCACCGTCGTCGCCATCGCGGTCCACCCGACGAACCCCCAGATCGTGTACGTATCGTCGAGCCAAAAGGGCGTCCTGAAAACCCGGGACGGCGCCGCAACGTGGTCTCCCATCAACGAGGGTCTGGAACACTCCCAGGTGCTGGCGTTTGCCATCGATCCGACGGCTCCATCAACGGTGTACGCTGGGACGTTCGCCAACGCCATTTACAAGAGCAGCGACGGCGGCCAATTGTGGCGGCCGGCCAACGTAGGGATGAAAGAGCACGTCTCAGTGGTTAATGCCTTTGCGATCTATCCACGAGACCCCCAGGAAATCTACGCCGCCACCACGGTGGGCGTGTTCCGGACTAGGGATGGCGGAGCCAGTTGGGTGGAAACGGTCCACGGCATGGAAAGTGTGTATACGGTGGCCATCGCCTTCGATCCCCACACGCCCGATACCCTGTATGCGGGCACGAGCGGCGGAATGTACAAGAGCCGCGACCGGGGCTCCCGGTGGGAGATCATCAACCGAGGACTGATCGCGGGAGAGGTCGGCACCGCCATGGCGTTGGGCGTCAACGCCATCTCCGTCGACCCTGACCAGCCCCAGAGTCTGGTGATCGCAACCGGCAAGGGCATCTTCCTCAGCCGCAACGGCGGAGGCTCGTGGGAATCGCGAGCCACGGGTCAGTCGGTGCCGTTCATGACCGCGCTCCAGCGCGACCCCGCTGATCACGCGCGCTTGTACGCCGGCGGAGACAGCGGCGTGTTCGTCAGCATCGATCGCGGTGAGACGTGGCGGCCGGTGAGCACCGAACCGCGGCCCGGCGTGGTGCGCGCGTTGGCCGTTGATCCATCGACCCCCGGCGTGGTGTACGCGGGCACGCAGCGCGGGTTGTTCAAAAGCACCGACAGCGGCGGGACGTGGGTACGGATCGCAGGTTTGCGGTAGCCCTCACGCTCGCCGCGACCGCCTTCTTCGCCGCCACCGCCCCGGCGCATGGCGAGATCGAACGACCCCACTCCTTCGCCTTCAAGCTGGGCTACCACTTCTATCCCAACAGCAGCTACTTCGACGTCTCCGAGGAAAACTTCATCGGAGGTGCTCAGGACTTGTCCGGACAAAGCCTTGAGCTCTTCGATTACACCTACCAGTGGCCCTCGCGTTGGAGTCTGAACATGTCCCTGCTGGGCGGGTACTACCAAGAGTTCGTCCCGACTCAAACCGCGCAGCAGTCCATCTTCGTGCACACCATGACGGTGACGCCGCTGTACCGACTCACGGGATCCGACGCGATCGGGGCGTGGAAGATCTACGGCGGCGTGGGCCTAGGCCGTTACAACATGAACATCCGATTCGATTTCAGCCAGACCGAGAGTACCGAGGTCCACACGTACACGCTGGGTTACCAGGCGTTGATCGGCGCGGAGTACCGGTACAACGAACAGACCGGATTCTTGATCGAGGGGCAGTTTTCCCGCGCACGGATACGATTCGGATCCGACTTGGGAGACTTGGAGATCGACGTGGGCGGCCTGAACATTTTGACCGGCGTCCGACTCCACTTCTGACCGATGGTTTCCGTCGGTCCACCGACGGCTACAGCGCCTCGGCGTGACCGGCTCCGCGGCGGACTTGCCTGAGCGCCCGTCCCGCGTGCGCCAACGCGTCATCCGACCGCCCGCGGTTCGCGGCTTCGACGACCTGTCTCGCGTGGTCCATGGCGCGGCGCACGTGCTCGGCCGCGTCTCGTGCGTGACGGTTGCCGGGGCGCGGCAGGGCGGCCAATGCGCGCTCGCCGGCGTCCACCACCTGTTCCGCCTCGGCGATCATTCGCCCGAGGTCGCGGCGATCGCCGCTGTCGACCATGGCCCGTGCGGCGGTCATCATCTCGCCGATGGCGCGGTTGACCGCAGCGGAGTCCGTTGCTCCCGCGGATCCGGCGACCGCCGACCAGACCGCGATGGCCGAAGCGACCCCGAGCACGGCCCACGAAATCGTTCTGCCCATGGTCACCGCAAGCCGAAGAAACCTTGCTTCGCCGCAAGGTTGACCCCCACAAAAACCCCGTGCTCGTGCGATCCCGCCATGATCAATCCCGTGTCCGCCACCGCAATCGTTTCGAACGGCACCACCGGGAACGCTCCGTGCGTCGGCCTCCACTCGCGGCCGCCGCGACTCCACCACACCCCGGCGCTGGTTGCCGCCAACAGGACGTCGTCGCGGCCGCCATCATCTCGAGCCAACGCCCGAATCAGGACCGATCGAGGGAGGTCCGCGCCGATCGCCTCCCAGCCCTTAGAGGATCCTCCGTGTCGGTACACGGTTCGGTCGGTCCACGCGTAGAGCGAGCGGCCGGCCGCCACTCCCAGCACCTCCTGCGACGCCGCGGGGGTTCCGAGCGACGTCCACCGATCACCGTCATCGCGCGTGAACACCTCGCGCGCGGTCAGGACCACGATCCGATCGTCCGGAGTCAGCGCCACATCCCGCACCGGTCCGGATGACGGATCAAGCGCCACGGCCACCCACGCCGAGGCTCCGAGCGCCCGCGTAAACAGGCCCGAGGATGTCGCCGCGTACAGGAAATTCGCACCCGCCGCCAGTTCGATCGGAGAGCCGGAGAGTCCTTCGATGTCCGGAACCCAACGGCTCTTGGTCCAATCCGCGCGATAAATCACCTCGGGAGTTGCGGCGTACTGGACCCCCTTGGAGTCGACGACCAACGATCGGATCGTCCTGGAGTCGATTCCGTCGTTAAACGGTCCCCAACTCTGGCCCCCGTCCTTGCTCCGATAGAGGCCGTTGGTGTGTGTCCCGGCGAATAAGCCGCGCCGGGCGTCGGCCGCCAGCGTGTTCACGCCCGGAAACAGCAGGCCTCTGTCGATCGTCCGCCACTTCCCGTTGACGTCGCGAACCGCGACGCCGGCCGACGTGCCGGCATACACCGCCCCGTCGCGAGCCAGCAACAAACTCTGAACGTTCCGGTTCGGCATTCCCTCGCTGATCGACTCCCAGCGGCGTCCGCCGTTGACGCTGTGGAACACGCCATCCCCGGTCCCGGCGTACACGGCGTCCGGGCCCACGGCCAAACCCCGGATCGACAGGTTCGTCAACCCCTCATTGGCCGGGATCCAGTGGCGACCTTGGTCGGTGGTCTTGAACACGCCTCCTCCGAAGCTGCCGGCGTAGATCGCGCCCGAACCGTCAATGGCGAGCACGCGAATGAAGTTCTCTCGCAGCCCGCGCTCGTCGAACAATCCCTCGTTGATGGGCCGCCACTTCGCACCTCTGTCCGCGCTGGCGAACAGCCCGTTGCCGCCCGTGCCGGTGTAGAGGGTGCCGTCGGGCCCGAGAGCCAACGATCGTGCCAGCGTAAGCTCCAAACCGCTGTTGGCCGCATCCCACCGACGGCCCCGGTCCGCACTCTTGAACACGCCGGACCCGGTGCCCGCGTAGAGGAGACCGGAGCGCGGGTCGTGAAGGATCGACGCCACCTGCTCGGGGCCAATGCCCTCTCCGCTCGCCACCCAGTGGCGTCCGCCGTCTTCGCTGCGGAACAAGCCGCCTTGAATCGTCCCGGCGAACACCGCGCCGTCCGGCGTCGTCGCCAGGGTCATCAGGAACCGGTCCGTGGGGCCCTGCTCGGCCGGCGTCCACAGGTCCGCGTCGCGGCGTTTGATGTACACCCCGTCCCCGAACGTCCCGGCGTAGATGGTGCCATCCGCACCCTCGGCAAGCGCTTGAACGCTGCCCGCGGTCACTGGGCCGTTGGTCTGGTACAACGTCACGTCTCCCGGCACCGGCGTCTGATACCCCTCCTCACGAGTGAGATATTCGAACGGCTCCAGCATCTTGCCGTTGCCGGTCTGTTCGCACCCCTGCGGCTGGCCGCCCATCGCCACCCCGACCGCCACCACTATTCCCCACAATCGTGTACGCACCACAACCTCCTTCGCTCCCGACACGCCGCTGTTCGACCGCATCATTTGACGCGGACCCAGGTCCACCCGACCACGCAACGCCGGATCTTCCTCGGGTTACCCACTCTGGATGTTTTCGGCCAATTCCACCAGGGTTATGGCTCCCGTCTCCTCACCGATCCCCTTGATTACTGGCGGAGAGCACGCCGGACGCGGCGCGGCCTCCTTCTTGCTACCCGTGATGAGGTTTCCGCTGGCGTATCTGGGCTCATTGTTTAACCCCGTCTGTGGACAGACGGAGAAGGGGAGGCGTGAAATGGAAGACTGGGGTCTGGCGGCGCTGTCATTCGCGGCGATCAGCGGAGGGTTGTCGTGGGTGGCGTACTTTGCGTGGGATCTGTACACGAACGTTCCACCCGGTTCGCAATCACCGCCGCTTAGCAAACCCAAGAAGGACCACCGCCGGGGGAAACGGGCCGCCGCGTAAGGTTTCGGCGAAACCGCTGAATTCCGGATAACCGTGATGGTCAGCATCGGCTTACGTCGCGGCCCCTTCGGCGACCGGTCGGCCTCGACCGGCCGCCGCGGCCGCCACGTAGGCATCCACGGCTTGGGTCAGAGTGCGCTTGATGTGGGCGAGGCGCTCGCTGTCCACGATTTTCCCGCCTCCAGGGTCCTGGACGTAGAACACGTCCACGATCTGGTCGATGCGGGTGGCGATCTTCGATGAATGGATGGAGAGCCCGAGCTCGAACAACGTGCGCGTGATCACGTACAGCAACCCCTGGACGTCGGTCGCAAACACGTCGATGATGGTAAACCCGTCCGAGGTCTCGTTGTCGATCTCCACCTGCGTGGGCTCGGTCCCGTGCGGCAGCAGCCGGACGCGCGGCAGACGGGTCCCCCGCGTGAATAACTCCTCCACCCGCTGCTTCCCCATCACCACGGCGCCGAGCGTGCGCTTGAGCTCGTTGACGCGGCGGGACGGCGGTTCTCCCGCGTAGTCCGGATCTTGGAACCGAAACGTATCCACGACCACGCCGTCCAGCCGGGTAAACACTTGGGCGCCCAGGATCTGAAGCCCCAAGGCCGCCAACGTTCCCGCCAATTTGGAGAAGAGGCCTGGGATGATCGAGTCGAACGTGGCCACGGTCAACTCGGTGGCCTGTTGATCGGCGTCCCAGCGGGTATCGACGAGCACCCCGTCCGGCGGAAGGCGATACACCAACTCCAGATGCCGGACGATCTGCTCCGGCGGCGTCACCAGAAAATAGCGGTCCGGCATGGCTTCGAACTGCCCGTGGAGCCACAACGCGGGCAGCCGGTCTCCGACCAGATCACGCACGGCGGCTTCGGCGCGTCGCCGCGCCGAGGCGTCGCCGGCCACGCGACCGCCCGCCAGCGCGTCCATGGCCCGGGAGTACAGTTCGTGCAGCAGGTCGTGCTTCCACGCGGTCCACGTCCCGGGGCCGACCGCCGTGATATCGGCGTAGGTAAACACGAGAAACATCTGGAGCAGCTCGGGCTGGCCCACCTGTCGGGCAAATCGCACCAGCACTTTGTCGTCGCTGAGGTCTCGCCGAAACGCGATGTGCGACATCAGCAGGTGATGCCGGACCAAAAAAGTCACCACCTCCCGCTCGTGCGCGTTGAACGCCAGGCGGTCCGCAACGCGCACCGCGATGTCCTCCCCGATCTGACTGTGATCCCCGCCTTTGCCCTTCCCGATGTCGTGCAGCAGAAGGGCGAGGTGGAGCAGGTCCTTTCGGTGAATATCGCGGTAGACCGCTGCGAGGGCCCCGTCGCTCTCCGCGAGCGCACACGCGGCCTGGACCGCGCGCAGGCTGTGCACATCAACGGTAAACTTGTGATATTGGTTAAACTGCATCAGACCCCGAGCAGAGGCAAACTCGGGCAAGACCCGCTCCAGGATGCCGACCCGGTGCATCGCCTCCAGCGTCCGGCCGATGCCGGGCGCCCGAAACAACGAAAACACGCGCCGCTGGATCGCGGGGGCGGCGTACGCGTGCTCGGGATGGTCGGACGCCGCGCGATACACCGCGTCCAGCGTGGACTCCGCGATCGGCCGCCCGTGTTCCTGGGCCACGGCGAACAGCCCGATCACCGTGTCGGGGTCCGCCGCCAGCGCCTCCCGGCGTCGTTCCGGCAACAACACCGCGTTTCGCGTGACCACAAACCGGTCCTGAATTTCCCGCGCGGTCACCGCGGTGACCAGCCGGCGCCAGCGCGTGGGGCGCTGCAACCGACGGAGGAAGCGGTTGCTGGTTTGGTGTAAGGAGGTGGATAAGCGATAGTACTGCTGCATGAACCGTTCGACCCCGAGCAGCTGCGGACCGTCCTCGAACCCGAAGAATCCGGCCAACCGGACCTGTTCGTCGAACGTCAACACGTCACCGGCTTTGCCCGCGTAAAAATGCATCTCGTTGCGGACGACCCACAGGAAATCCCGGGCCTCGACCAGGTCGCGGTGCTCCGCGTCGGTCAGCACCCCCGCCTGGACCAATTCCTGCCACGACGACGCGCCGTAGACCGCGCGCGCCAACCAGCCGATGTAGTGCAGGTCGCGCAACCCGCCTTTGCTCTTTTTGAGATCAGGCTCCAGCAGGTACACGGTCGAGCCGTATCGTTCGTACCCTGCTTCGCGCTCGGCCAATTTCTGCGCGATGTAGGGGCGGAGGTCCTTCCGCAGTTGTGAGGCAAACGCGGCCTCGAACTCTTCGAAGAGCCGCCGGTCGCCTGCCAACCAGCGGGCTTCGAGGAGCGCCGTGCGGATCGTCGCGTCACCACGACTCAGGTCCAGGCAGTCACGGATACGGCGGACGCTGTGTCCGACGGCGTACCCCAGATCCCACAACGCGTGGAGAACGCCTTTACTGACCGCCAGACCTTCGCCGTGGGCGGGCGGGTCGAAGAGGAACATCACGTCGACATCGGACGCGGGAAAGAGTTCTCCGCGTCCGTACCCCCCGACCGCAACCACCGCGCAC
Source organism: Nitrospirota bacterium (assembly GCA_040757335.1). Taxonomy (NCBI): domain Bacteria; kingdom Pseudomonadati; phylum Nitrospirota; species Nitrospirota bacterium. Next base: position 33,918 of record JBFLXB010000031.1, read on the forward strand.
CCGGAACCCGGGCGGTCCACCTCCGACGGCGCCACCACCCCCCGATAGAGCGACGTCACCACCGCGTCCATGAGGGCGGAAAGGCCCGCGACCGTGTCCGGCCCGCACCGGCGACGCTCGTGATCTTCGCGAAGCCGCGCGCGTTGTTCTGCAACGAGCTCGCGCAACCGCCCAGCGTCGTGCCGAACCGCCGCCACGGTTTCCTGATCGATGAGTTTGATCATTGACTTTTGACCGTTCAATCCGGCAGTCTACGGTATTCTGGTTGCGTCAACCTCTGTGAGAAAGGACGATTATGACGGCTTCTCAGGTCACACCCCCGATAACGGCGGAGCCCGTGTCCGGGACATGTTCCACGTGTGAACAGATCGTCGCGCGGTTCGCGGGCGCGGGCATCAGACCCTTGCGCGTGGCCATCAAGTGCCGCCGTTGCGGAGCCGTCCATCGTCATCACGCCTCTCCATCCAGTCCCCCCCTGAAAGCTCGGCGAAGCGCCAAAGCGGCCGCGGCGCTCGCGCACGAGGTCACGTACGAGCGGCTGCTCGCCGTGACGGCCGGCCGCAAGAGCCGACCCTACTCGGTGTCCGGTATCTTCAGGCCCAACGACGTGATCGAACACCCGACGTTCGGGCTGGGGGTGGTGACGCATCTACTCGCCGGGGACAAGATTCAGGTCGTCTTCAAGAACGGCGACAAGCTGCTGGTCTGCCGTCGCTAGCTGATCGGAGACGTCAGCGCCGAGACCGTGCGGTCCGCGCCGATCGCCGTTTGGCCGGCTGAGCGGCCGGGCGCGTCGGCGTGGTCGGCGGCGGAGGCGCCACGTAGGCGGCCAGCGCAGGGTGCGTGTCAGGATCGATGGGGTGACTCCACGTCAATCCCACCAGGAACCCTCGCGGTGACGGCGCCAGCCACGCGACCATCCCCGACAGCTTTTCCTGGGTCGGGGTCCCCGCCTGATCGAGAAACGCCATCGTGACGGTGACCGCCTCGTTCGGCGGGATGGCCTCCGGTACCCGCAACCCGGCGCCCGTCGAGCTCACGTTGGTGACCACCGCCGTCAACGCGCGGCCTCCCGACCCCGGGATAACCAGCGTCGTGCCCGTAAGCGTGACGCGACGCGCCGTTCGTTTTTCCGTAATCATACCTTCCCCCTCATCATGAGAATCGCTGGTCCCGGCGCTTCGCTGAGCGCGAAGGGACCTGCCCGTTCCGCCAACGGGCACTGGTCGGCCTACCGCCGAAGCCCCCACACAATCGTTCGCATCTGCGCGGCGCCCCTTGGGGAGACCACCGCGTCTTGGAGTCGAGGTCGGGCCAGCATATCACAACCCAGCCGCGGGGAGAAGGCTTGTTCCGGCCGGGCAAACCGTGTATCATCCGCCGGTTGGATCAAGGACCACTGTCACGCATACCAACGGATCCCCATGGCAACTACCGACCATTTGACACCAGGACAACACCAAGCGCCCAGCGCTCACCACCGGACCCTGGAACAGCGCGTCGCCGAACAAGAGGCGCTGCTCCAGGAGCTCCATCGCGAATTACAGCGGACCCGTCAGGAACTGGAGTCGCTTCGTGCGACGGTGGAGCGTCTGTTGGATCAGAGCGTCGCGACCTGCAAGAAGTGCGGCGCGACCTACGACGTGTTCCGCCACCATTATAGCATTGGACTGTTCGACAATATCGTCTATGTGAAGTGCCCGCAGTGCCAAACCCCTATGCCGGTGGACCCGCACCTGGGCGTCCGGCCCGAGTGATTCCCCCGGTGGTGCACAGCGACAAGCTGTATACCGGCCTCACCTGGGAGCTCTACAAAGAACACGTCAAGAAGTTTTCTCACGCGGCCATCAAGGGTATGCCCACCGAAAACGAAATGAAAGAGGCCTTGGCGTCATTGGTGGACGCGTCGACTGTCAAGGTGCTCGCCCAGGAGCGGGTCGGAATGGTGGTGACGTTTCATTGGATCGATACGTTCCCGGCGCTCGACGTCTGTGAGGTAACCGACGTCAAGGGCTTCCTGAGCCAACGGTACGGAGGGGGCAAATTCAAGTTGAACCTGTACCACGGTATCAACTTCCTATCCACCAAAAACTGGGAGACCGAAGGGCCACCGCGGTGGAAAACCATGATTCGGGGTCCAGAGGAGGCGTGATCCGTGTCCAAGGCCGTGTACCAACTATTCGTGGTCTTCGTCGTCTTTTCCGCGGTCATCTACCTGTTGTTGTTGATCGGACCGGACCAGCCGGCGTCACGCCCCGGTGAGCGCGACATCACCATCCCACGCGCGCCGGCCGAAGCCAAGAACCTGGTGAATCCCATCCCCGTCAGCGACCAGGTCCTGCTCGAAGGAGAGCGGATCTACCAGACCAAAGGCACGTGCTTCACCTGTCACGGGACAACGGGCCGCGGCGATGGGCCAGCCGGTTTGGAACTCAACCCCAAACCGCGCAATTTCACCAATCCCCAGTTCCACGAACTCCGCACCGACGGGGAAATGTTCTGGGTCATCCGCAACGGAAGCCCGGGCACGCGCATGTTCTCCTACTCCCCATCGGTGATCACCGAGGAAGAGGCGTGGAAGGTCATCCTGTTCATCCGAACGCTCCCTACTAAGAGCGTGGGATAGCCGCCCGCCGGTCCTCCCTTAGTACTGAACATCGCGAGCGGTAAAGGCCCGCGCGGGTTCTCCGCCGAGAATCCGACGCAGGATCGAATTCAGCGTGAAGGGGTCGTTGTCGAACCCTTCGTGGGTGGTGCTGCGCGACATACTGGCTGCTCCCTGTCCGCGCCCGGCGATCACCAGCGCCGGTAGCCCTCCGACCGAACGTTGGACCAATCGATGGACCTCCTCGTCGGCCCCGAGAAACTTCTCCATCCCGAGGATCGGGACTCCGCGTCGCCCTTCGAAGGCGTTACTGACCAGGTACAGCAACGAGTTTCCGTAGGGCCCGACCGAGTCGCTCCGCTCGGCCTCGTCCCCCAGCAGAAACAGGCTCGGGACCGGACACCGGCCCTCCCGGATAAAGGGCAACACCAGTCGCTTGAACAGCGCCACGGTGATCGCGGGCGCCATGAAGTGCACGCTCTTGACCGGCACGCCCAACCCGATCAAGTGGGGCAGGGCGTGCGCGGCAAAAATACTTCCGGCGCTGTGCCCGACCACGTGGAGTTCCCAGCGGCGCCGCTCGGATTCGCCGGCGCGTTTCAACGCGGCCTGGCCGTGACGCGCCAACATCTGCATGCCTCCCCGCTTGGCGGGATGCTCGGAGGCGAGACGCGCGTTTTCCTTCATCTCGTTCCACAGCGCGGTGCCGGGCACGGCTGCGGTCAGCTCCACCGACCGGTCTTTGGCCTCGAGCAGACCGTCGCGCAGGCGGTGCATCCACTCCGCGGCCCCGGCTCGCTCATCGACATCCGTGAACAAATCGCGGATCATTCCGCTGAGGGCCTCCACGATCCCCGACTCCCACATCACGTGGAGCGGATAGATCTCGTTGGCCAGCAGCACGTCCCGAAAGGCCACGATCCGTCTCGCGACCGCCTGCTCGTCGTTGAGCCCGCCGTGGAGGTAGAGCAGCACCCGACGCTTGGACCACGTCCTCGTGGCGCCGGGAATGACCGCCTCGAAGAGGCGCGCGAGGTCCTGTTCAGTGGTCCAGTACGACCCCGAGGTGGACAATTCCCCGTTGTTCCCCACGTCGATGACGAAGGGTCGGATCGTCGCCAACGGAATGGCCTGGCTGGCGCGCTGCATCCCTTCGGTGGTGTCGGTCTCCCCGGCGGCCCACAGATCCACCGCCACCGGAACGCCGAGTTGCGCCACCCACACGTCGGTCGCGTGCAAGAGGTAGTCTTCGTACGGCAGCAGCGCGAATCCGTCGGCGCCCCACTTGCGCCCCCAGGAGTTCTGGACGATGAACCCCTGCCCGGTATACCCGACGATGGCCACCGCATGACCGCTGTCGGCCCGCCCTTTCCGGGCGATCACGGGCAGTTCGCGTTGCCGCACCATCCCGCCCGATCGGTACGAAAGCTTCACCGTGCGCGGGCCCGGCCGGTCCCACCCCCCGTGCACCATGAGGGTCGCGTACAGGATCCCGACTTCGTTCAGCGCCGCGTGCATGTCGCGCACCTGGCGGTGCATCACGCGATAATACGCGCCGCCCGGCGTTGCGAGCGCTTCGGTCGCGATCTCCGGCGTGAAGTGGTGCACGCCGCGCCGGTCTTTGGGCCAGGAGCGCTCGGCGCACACCCCGTGGCGCACCCACCCTTTCATGGTGCCGCGGGCCGACGAGCCTTCGTACTGTTCACCCGGCCACTCGTCGTATCGCCGCGCCAGCTCGTACAACATCCGAGGACTGACGCGCCTGACCACCTTTCGCTGGTGCAGCAGGAAATTGATCACCGCCGCCAGCGCATAGCCGGTGCAAGCGCCTTCGGCGCCTTGATCCAGGATCTCAGGCACGAGGTCGCAATTGATCAATTGGTCGGGAAGCGGAATCAGGCGGGGCTGATAGAACCAGTCACGGACGTCGACGCGATCCGGAAACGCGTCGAGGAGCCGTCCCGTTCGCTGCCCCGAGGACGGCGGGGTCTCCACTCGCGACCTCGCGCCCCGCGCGGCCGCTCGAGCGGGGCGGGAGCGGGATCGAGCCGACGCAGAACGGTGTTTGGCGGCCATGGGACTCCTTTTCCAGGTGGAACGAGCCGGCGATGAGTCGCACACCCACGGCAGGTAGCGGCAAGAGCATTAGCAAAGGCGGATTGCGAAGTCAAGCACGATTATTTCGGCCTGGAATATCTCCAGCGACGGAGGGGTGGCCCTTTCAGGCTGCTCAAAAAGCCCAGATGCAAGGCCGCAGGGAGGAGGAAACCGCAGCGTACTGGGAATTCCCTGGAGGTACGAAGCGTTCCCGGGGGATTGCGGTCGTACGTGAGGCGAGTGGCGCCACGAAGAAGTGGCGCCATGCTACGAGCGCCGCCGAGACGGTGAGGCGGCCGTGGCACCTTAAGGACCGAGAACGCAGCAGATGGGCTTTTTCAGCAGCCTGGCTAGGCGCAGAGCGGGAGCGGAGCCGCGGAGGCACTATCAATCACCTCCTGCAGCCTCGCCTCCACCCCGCAGTCGGTCCACCCCGCTCCGCGGACCGGGATGACCGCGAGCGCGGGACGCGTGAGCCCGGGGAGCCGCCGAAGAAAGGTCGACGAGAAATTCAGCGGCTGGACGGTTCGGTATACGTCGTCGACCTCGGCGGGCGTTCCTGTGCTGACCGCGAGGCGACGGAACGCCCCGGCGAGCACCGGAGCCACTTCCCGCACATACTCCCACAACACGCTGGCGCGAAAGACCATCACGAACGTGTTCCACAGCCCGCCGCGCTCGATCAGTTCCGCGGCCCGAACAGGCCCGGGCTTTTCCACGAACCGCGTCACGCTGCACACGCCGTCCGAGTCCGCAGGTCCGGGCAACACGTACCCGAAGTCCGCCGCGGGACCGATCGGCGGGACCGCTAGCAGTACGATACGAGACGACTGGCGCTCGACCGCCTCGTAGGCGCGATCGACCTGCGCCATAAACGCCTCGTCGTTCGCGATCGCATGGTCCGAGGGAAACACCGCCACCGTCGCGTCTCCGTACACCCGGCAGATACTGACCAGCGGCAAGAGCAGCCCGGGCGCCGTGTCCATGTTTTCGGGCTGCACCACCACGCTCCCGCCCGGACGATCCGCCAGTTGTCGCCACACTTCGGGGAACGCCAAGTGATCGCGACTGACCACGGTGAACAAACGGCGCGACGGGATGAGGCGCTCGGCGCGACGGAAGGTGTGTTCGAGCAGCGAGCCGGTCCCCGTGAAGTCAACGTACTGCTTGGGCAACGCGTCGCCTCGCAACCGTCGCACGAACGCCTGCAATCGCCGCCCGTCTCCCCCCGCCAACACAATTCCGCAGCGCACCGTGGCTCCCTCCGCGTCGCCCATGACTCCTCCCGTCTGATGGATGGAAAACAAAAATGATCGGTTCGACAAAAACAGCGAAGAAGGATAGCCGAGGGAAGAGGTTCTGTAAAACTAGACGATGAGATAATGCCAAACCGGCAGCACGACGACGCTCGCCAGCGTCGAGGCCGTCACGGTCATGGCGTACCTGGCGGTGTCCAACCCGTAGCGATCGCAAATCACTACGCCCAGCACCATGCTCGGCATCGCCGCCTCCAAGACCACGGCGCCCAGCAGGTCACCGTGAAGTCCCACCAACCCGGCCGCACCCCAGACCACCAGCGGCGCGATCAGGAAACGGATCAGCAGGACCGGAACAACCGCCGGCATCCGTTCGGCCCAGTCTTTGGGCCACTCCAGCGCCAAACCGATCGAGATGAGCATGAGCGGCACCACGCCGCCGGCGAGCCGGCCGAGCCCGTCGCCGACCGGATCCGGAATCGGTACGTGGAAGGCGCCGAGCCCGACCGCCGCGAGCGCGCTCCACAGCGCCGGCACCTTGGCCAAGCCCAGCAACGGGTGTTCAGCGTCCTCCGACCGGCCGTGGGCCCGCGCGACCAGGATGCCCACGGTCAACAACAACGGCGTGCACGCAAACAGGTCATACTGGATGGCCACGCTGCGCGCCCAAGGCCCGAACGCGCTCTCCAGCACCGGGAGCCCCAGGTAGGTCACGTTGCCGAACGCGGCGGCCAGCAACAGCGCGCCGGTGCTGCCACGCGGCGACGGTCGCACGCGGTACCACCCCCAACCCGCGGTCAAGCCCGCGACCACGCCGATCGCCGCCACCGTCGCCACACGGAGCGCGTCCGCGCCCAGCGGCGCCCGCCACAACACATCGAGCACCAAGGCGGGGAGGAACAGCACGTAGACCAAGCCGCTCAGCACGCGCCGCGCCGTGTTCGGATCGACTCCCCACGGCTTGAGCGCTCTCCACGCCGCACCGAACGCGATCAGTGCCGCGGTTTGCGCCAACACGCCGAACACGGTCAGCTCGACGCGTCGCGAATCGTTGCAAATATCAAACAACTGTTCACGAGACGCCTTGACGCGGTTGTTTCCCGCGTGCTATGAAACCAACCATACGCAACGAATAAAAGTTCACGGAACGCGGTTCATTCATCGGAAAGGACTCGATCTAAAGCAGACACAGTAGCAAACACCTTCCATCAGGGCAAACTGCCGGCGACGGCAGGACGCAAAGCACCGGATCTTCTGGAAGCGAAGACAGCCGGGCTACCGAGGTGGCAATAGTCGGATTCTAGATTATTGGCCTGTCGGGAGCCCGGCTTTGTTATTTCGGCTCCCGCGGTCGTTGTCGCGGGGAACGATGTACGACTGCTCGGAGATTCACAAGCTCCTGCACCCCTCCCTGGATCGGGAGCTGGACATCAAGGAATCCCTGCGCGTCCAGACCCATCTCAAAGATTGCGCCCCGTGCCGCGAACGGCTCCTCGATGAGCAGGAGCTCTTGACGCTCCTGCCGACGATCCTGGCTCCGAGCCCCGCCCCAACCACGCTGCGTCAGGCCGTCGATGACACGCTGTCCCGCGAGGTCCAACGCCTCGACCAGGCCAGGCGCCGGTGGCGGGCGCTCGCGTCTCCCGCCATGCTCGCGGCCCTTGCGCTCCTGGCGCTGTTTTTCGCCGTTCCCCGCCCGCACGTCCCGCAGGTGGTGAAGATCGCCCTGGCCTCACATCGCCTGTACATGAAAAACCCCTCGTTGTTGCAGATCAAGAGCGCCGACATTCCAGCCCTCACGCTCGCGCTCGAACACCGGCTGCCTTTCCCCATCCACATTCCACCCAATACCGGGGCCGATGTCCGCCTGGACGGCGCCGATGTCCGAACCGCCCCCATTCCGTCCGTGGTGCTCGCGTACCGGGTGAACGGTTCACCCGTGTCGCTGCTCATCACCGCCCCGCGAGAAATTCCGGTATCCAATGCCGAGACCCGTACGTTCAAGAAGACGCTCTTCCACTCCACGTCCCTCGAAGGCCTCCAGGTGCTGCAGTGGTCCGACCACCGCCACACCTACGTCCTGGTGGCCTGCCGCACCACCCCGATCGACGCCCTGCCCTTCGCCATGCTCACGGCGGACGGGTCCTAAACCCGTCCGCCGCCCGCCTTCAGCGCGTTTTACTGTCAGCGCCTAGATCTCTCTGACGGGGCTTGCACGGCCATACAAGAACTTGTATCATTCGAAATACGATGAAACCGGTCGCATTTCTCGGCAGCGCGCTCGATGATCTGCGAGCGTTTCCGCAGAATGCACGTCGGATGGCCGGTTATCAGATCGAACGCGTCCAACCCGGCCTGGATCCGGACGACTGGAAACCGATGACCTCCGTTGGACCCGGAGTACGAGAGATTCGCGTGCGCGACACAAGCGGCGCCTTTCGAGTGCTCTATGTGGCCCAGCGCACGGAGGCGGTGTACGTATTGCACGCGTTTCAGAAGAAAAGCCAGCGCACCAGCCAGCATGACCTGGACCTTGGACGGAAACGCTTTAGGGAATTGAAAGGACTGCGATGAAGAGTAAACGGTTCGCAAGCGTCTGGGACGCGATTGAAGACACCCCGCAGGCGGCCGCCAGCATGCGCGCTCGCTCAGACCTGATGATCGAGCTCGCGGAGATGATCCGACGTTCCGGCTGGACCCAGCGCGAGGCAGCCGAGGAATTCGGCGTCACACAGCCCCGTATCTCCGACCTGATGCGTGGCCGCATCAACCTGTTTTCCCTCGACACGCTCGTAGACATGGCCGCCACTGCGGGACTGAAACCGAGGATCACCGTCAAACGCTCCGCATAGGCAGGTCTACCCGTAGCGACAAATTGACACAACACACCAGTCCGCGATAGAACTGCCCCGTTCACGAGGCCTCGTCCTCAACCGCAGGGTCAAAAACCTCGTCATGCCCTGCGTCTACGCGCGCGGTTCTCAGGCAGTTGGAAGCGTGAAAGAGGCGGGGCCAAAAACAAAACTCTTCGGCACGCATTACAGATGCAGGTGTAGTCGGCCTCGGTCCTTTCCATGGCAAAAATAGGCAGGATAAAAAGGCTTGCTAATCCCGGCGGTGGGACTGGTATCTCTTTTTCCGCGGATCTTCTTTTGGCGGCGAAGCTAATGCTTGAATACTCCTTGGAGGATCGAAAGGACAATGCCACTCCGCCGCTAGACAACCACATGAGTAAGCATTCAATTGGAAGCATAGTTCTTTTGATCGCCGGGCTCGAATCATGGCTGAACGAGGCACTTGCACATCTGTCCACTTATGATCCAACTCTTAGGACAAGAGGTAAAGACACTCTACTCACCAAGTATAAGTATCTTTGTAGCTGGGATGGCGCTGGCCGTATCGCACTTACTGATATTGCGACCCTAGCTCGGGCTCACTGCCTGAACCTATCCCAGATAAATGACGATCTCAAACTCGTGATCGAGGTTCGAAACGAGATAGTCCACCCGATGCCATTTGGAACTGGGAGCCCATGGAACGTTCCGAATGATTTCTTGCGCTTACACCACATGGGCCTCTTAATGACAACAGGAAAGCCGGACGAGGATTATGCGTTCAATGCAAAGTTACGTTCGTATGCTCTTGCATATTGGTGCTGGGAGGTCACCGAGACTGCTGTTAGCCTTCTCGTGAAGCACTTCGAACCTGACCAATTGGTAGCCTGGACGGCCCCGAATTTTTCGCAGTACAAGAGCCTCTGTCCGCCAAAGGATCTGGCGAACTATGGTTTCCCATAGGGTCAGATTGGAGTCGCATCGGTGCGCTGTTCAACTTTAGAGTCATATTTCAGAAGCAGTTCTTTTTGAAGCGGAGTGGACCCGATTGCGGATCGCCAGACAATTCAGCGAGTTGTGACGGCTAAAACCTAGAGAGTTATTGGTCAGGGTAGAACTAGGAGTGTGTCCGAGTAATGGCGGTTAACCTCGATACGCCGGGTGTGGAAGCGCTCATGGGCAGCGATCGAGTGCGAGGCATTGAGAGCGTGTGCCGTCCGGGGGGCCTGAGGGCCTCCACGACG